>JBDNSL010000031.1:0-24686 GCA_047719095.1 Acetobacter sp. | reverse complement strand
ATGGTCTGGGCAAGTTCTCCTCCCCCGTGGAAGTGGGCTGGCTGCCAAAATTTGGCAAAAACCACCTGAACGGGCACTACAAGGCCGGTTTTGGCTACGATAACTCCAGCTACCCGGACCTGCTAGAAGATGGGCAGGGCAACGCATGGATTGATAGCGGCAGACCCGCACGCTACCGCGCAGGCCGTGCCAGTGCATGGGTCATGGCCGACCAGATGCTGATACGTAATGGCGAAGGCCCGACCAACGGCCTGATCGCCCTTGCAGGCTGGATGTGGGCAGACGGGCACACCACCGCCATGTCCCACCATATCTGGGCTGGCATGGTGGAAACCGGGGCCAAGTGGGGCCGCCCGATGGACAGCGTGGGTGTTATGTACCAGTGGGAGCTGATGAGCCGCGCCTCCACCTTGCAGCAGGAGGCTGCGAGCAATGCCGGGGTTGCCTTCCCCTCCAACCAGTGGGGGCCGGTCTGGGGTGTTCAGTCACACGAAAACATTTACGAAGTGTTCTATAACGCCCACGTGGCACCCGGCATTTCGTTGCAGCCAGACTTCCAGTATATCAACCGCCCCGGAGGCAGCACCGTCTTCCACGATGCCGCCGTTATGGGGTTGCAGTTTAACGCGGTTATGTAACTAACTCGGGGGCGTAAAATGCTCCATCGGGCGCAGGCTCAACAGCCTGCCCCGCAGGGGGGCAAACTGCTCCGCGTGGCAGGTCAGCAGCACAATCTGTAGGCGTGTTGCAGCTTCGGTCAGCACGTCAAACAGAGTTTCCAGCCGCTGAGAGTCCGAAAAACTCAGCGCATCATCCAGCACCAGTATGGCTGGAGCGCCGCGTTTGTGCAGCAACTCCGCAAAGCCCAGCCTGACCAGCACGGCAATCTGCTCACGCGTGCCATCGGACAGGTTCGCAACCTCCTCCGCCCGCTGGCGGGTAAGCCCGGTCAGGGCGAACTGCGTATCCATCTGGAGGGTTACCCCCCGGAACAGGGCGGAAAACGTAGGCTGCATGGCCTGCACCAGCGGGGCCAGATACCGCTCTGTCTGCGAGGTTTCGGCCTTGAGCAGCGTGCTTTCCAGCAAGGCAAGGGCGGCACGCTCGCGCTCACAGGCAGCATGCTCGCCCTGCACCTGCTCGAGGTGGCGCGCCACGCTGGCCAGTTGCTCATCCAGCCCATCTCCTTCTGCCTGACGGATGCGTGTTTCGCGCTCACGCTGGTCCATGGACAGGGTTTTAACCCGCTCGCGTGCATGCTCCATGGCCTGTTCGCGGCGGGCTATGCCCTGTTCCACCACAGGCAGGGGGGCCTCCTGCTGGCGGGTCTGGGCAATGCTGGCCAGATTGGCCTGTGCAAGCTGTTTGTCCTGCACGCTCTGGGTTGCACGGACCAGCAACGCCGCATCGGGTTCGCGCTCAACCCATAGGCCCAGTTCGCGCTGGTCGCGCTGTAAGGCCGTGTGCTGCTGCTCTATCTGGGCAAGGGCCTGTTCCAGCCGGGTCTGGGCGGCACGGTACTGCTCCAGTGCGGCCTGCTCGTGCTGGCGGGCTGTATCCTCTGCGGCGGCAGCATCACGCTCGCACCGGCTGGCCTGTTCTACATCCTGCTGTGTGCTGGCATCCTGTATTGCGGTATCCCCGGCCTGCTCTGCAAGAGCTGCGTGTTCACGTGCAAACAGTGCTTCGCGCTCGTTCAGCTTCTGGCGCTGCGCGGTCAGGGCGGCGGCAATACCTTGGGCTTTGTCCACGGACAAAAGCGCCATACACTCGGCACTGGCCTGTTCTACCTCGCGCTCGATCAACCGGCGTGCATCATGCTGGCTTTCGGCCTGATCGGGGCTAGTGCACCCAACCTCGCGCAGTAGGTCGTCCAGCCCGGTCTGGGCTGTGGCAAGGGCTGCATGGAGTGCATCACGCTGCTGCGTTGGGGGGGTTATGGTAAACCGCCCAACCCCATGCACCACCAGTTCGGCTGCATCTGTCAGGGACTGCGGGCCTGTGGGGCAGGGCTGGCCGTTCAGCCACACCGTGCCTGCCGCATCGGGCTGAAGGTCGGCTATAAAGCGTGTGGCCTGTGCATGCATGTGGGCCTGTGCCTGATGCAATGCCTGCACGGCCTTGGCCATACGGCGCATAAACGCTGCATCCACGGGCATGGCCTGTAGGGTGGCCTGTGCTTTTTCCAGCCGTGTATGGGCTGTGTGGGCGCGCTCAAACGCTGCGCGGGCCTGCTCCACGGCCTGCCTGTTCTGTGCCAGTGCGGCCCTTTGCATAACGCGCAGTAGCGTGGCGCGGGCTTGCTGGTGCTGGCTGACCGCAGTTTGTAGCTGGCCCTGCGTATGCACCAGTTGCTGGTTTGCGTCCTGCGCCAGACGGGCCAGTTCCGTCTGGTCGCGTTGTGTCTGGGCCAGAAGCTGCTCAAGGCGGGCAATGTCTGCCCGGCGGGTGTGGCGGCGCTCTTGCTCGGCCTGAACATGCTGCAAATTCTGCTCGGCTGCGCGCAGTTGTGTTTGCGCGACCTGCTCCTGATCGGCCAGCCCTAGCAGTTGGTCGCGCGTGCGCCTGAGGGCGACAAGCTCCTCCTCCGCCTGCCTGCGCCGCTCGGGGCTTTCGCTCTCGGCCAGCATGCGCCGGGTCTGCTCCAGCCCGTTAATATCCTCGTGCAGGGCATCCTTGCGGGTGGTCAGCGTGGCCAGTTGGGTCTGTGCCTGAGCGCATTCTTCCCCCAGTTCACGCAGGCGGCCGGTGGCCTTGCCGGTTGCGGTCTGGTAGCGGGCAAGCTGCTTGCGCACCAATGCCAGCATGGCCGACGCCTCGGCTGTGCCGGTAACACCCTGAATGCTCTGTTGCAGGCAGGCTTGCAGGCTGGCACGCCCCGCGCCAAGCAGGGGGGGCTGGGCAAAACTTTCGCCCTGAGCCACCAGCAGGGCGTTCCACAGCCCCGCCGCCTCGATCTTGCTGACTTTTTCCAGCTCGAACAGGGCGTGCAGGCGTTCTTCCGCCACGTCCCCATCAAAACGTTCGCCCCCCAGATCCAGCCGGGCGAACTTGCCGTTACCGAACTTTTTTTCCAGCCAGCAGGACTGGTTATTCCATGTAAAGGCGACCCCCACATGGGGCGAGCCTCCACCATAGGGGCACAGATCACGAAACGGCTTGGCCGTGGAGCCATGCCGCAAAGTAAGAGCGGCCCTAAGCGCCATCAGCACTGTGGACTTTCCCGCCTCATTGGGGGCTGCCAGAATGTTCAGCCCCGATCCCAGCCCTTCCACCCTAACGGGGGAGGCAAAGCGGCGCACGGCCTCGATCTGGATATCGGTCAGGATCATGGCGCGGTCCTTTGCATTTCACCCCAGAGCAGAAAGAGCCGTTGCAGCGCCTCCTGTGCAACGGCTGCCTCCGCCCCGCCAGCCCCCGCCTGTGCCAGCAGGACCGAGGCCGCCTCGCGCACAGGGCCGGATGTACCCAGCATGTCCAGATCATCCGCCCCGGCGGCAAGGCCCGGAGCCCCCGACAGGCGCAGGCAGGCCACAGCCCCCCCAAGCCTGCGGACCAGACTTTCGTACAGGGCAAGGTCCTCCACCCCCAGCATGCCGCTGACCTCCAGCCATGCCAAAATGGTGTCGGGCTGTTCGGGGGCTATGGCGCGCACGCGGTTTTCCAGCACGTTTATGTCCGCACCACTGCCCAGCACCACGTTTTCAAACTTGCGCCATGTAAAGTGGCCGGTTTTGTGCCTGTTCAGGCGCGGTGGCGCAGTAGGGCCATCAAACGCGACAACCACACATTCGCCCCCCCCTGCCCCGCCTGTGCCAAACCTGTCCACCTCGGGTGTGCCCGAATACACCGTGCGGTCATTGATCTGCTGAAAACCGTGCCAGTCCCCCAAAGCCAGATACGCAAGCCCGGCGCGGGCTGCGCGGTCTATGGCAATGGGGTTGTTCTGTGCTTCGTCCCCATTGCCAAAACCCACGACCGAACCATGGGCCACCCCAATGCGGAGCGCACCCTCTGGTGTGGGGGTATCGTCCATATACGCTGTCAGGTCGGACAGGGTGTGGCGGCGCAACAAAACAGCGGGGAGCAGCCACGCATCCCCGTCTCCATCAAGGCGGACGGGGGCTGGTTCAAGGTGGAGGTGGACGTTGGCGGGCACCGCATTGTCACGCAGCAGGCGGTTCCACACCCCTTGGGGGGTATGGCCATCGTGGTTGCCCGGAATAAGATGCCAGTGAATATCGGCAAACTGGCGCATACGCTCCATGGGCTGGCGTAAGGTGCGCTCGGAGGGTGTTTCGTGTTCATACACATCGCCTGCCACCAGTACGTGGGCCGCACCCTCCTGCCGGGCCAGAGCGCCAATGCGCCCGATCACGTTCAGGCGTTCGGCCTGAAGTGCGCCCAGTGCATCATCATCCACAAAGCTGTAGGTCTTTCCGATCTGCCAATCGGAGGTATGAACAATTTTCATACACATGGTTGTGCCTGCACCACCAATGGCTCGACAAGACAGAATGTGCCATGACAGTCAGCACGGACGGGCCATCGGCCCCGGCCATGCAGGCAACCGGGCCAGAGTTGTTGGAGTGCCTGAGGGGGTGCAGGCTTACACATCGGGTCTGCTCCGCGTTTGGCGCAATGCCTTACTCTGGGCAGAATTTTCCTCAAACATTATATTTTATTTTAATATACACCCAAGAACCGGGATTCGGACTCATCTCACCTCAGTGGCTACAGCAAAAGCAGACCCAGAATGACCGCTGAGAAAACAGCTTTTATGTACAGACCGGGCTGGAAAGGGTGGTTCCTCCGCCTGCCGCCCTCCGTGTTTTCTCCGGGGTGGTTCCTGTTCTGCCTGCGCACATGGCTTTCCGCCGTGCTGGCACTGAGTACGGCCTTCTGGCTCCAGCTTTCCTCCCCCGGTACGGCGGCAGTTACGGTCATGATTCTGGCCCAGCCCCTGCGTGGGCAGGTGCTGTCCAAAGCACTGTACCGTCTGGCGGGCACCATTATTGGCGCGTTTATCGCCCTGTTCCTGACCGCATGCTTTAACCAAGAGCGCGGGGTTTTTCTGGGCGGGGTCGCTCTGTGGCTGACGCTGTGCACCATTGTGGGCACGCTGGAGCGGGACTTTCGCGCCTATGCCGCCATGCTCTCGGGCTATACGGTCGCTATTGTGGGCATTAGCTGCATTGATAATCCGGCCAGTATTTTTAATGTTACCGTCAACCGCGTGTCCTGCATTGTGGTGGGTATTGCCTCCACTGCTGCCATTAACGATATTTTTGGCTCCCCCACAGCATTTGAAAAACTGACCGCCAACCTGCGCCGCACGTCCGACATGGTGCGCCGCATAGCCAAGGATGCGCTCCTAGGCCACAGCATACCCGACAGCATGGCCTGTGCAGGGCTTGCGGGGGAAATTATTGCCCTGACATCGCAGATTTCCTTTGCCAAGACCGAACTGCCCGATGCGCGGCTGCGGCTGGCGGGCGCGCGCTCGGCCATGGTGGCCCTGCTGGAAATGCTTTCGTGCAGTCAGGCCATTGCCCTTGTGCTGCGTAAGGGAGAGGTCTCCCCCACGGTGCTCAAGCGCATCCGTGGGGCATTTGGCGATGGAACCCCCGTAAACTCCCCAGCACAGGCCGTGCATGATCTGGAGGACCTTGCGCGTGAGGCGCACAAGGAGGAACTTGGCCTTGGCCCAACGCTGGATGAGGCATGGCTGATTGAACGCTCCATGGCGGTTCTGTCGGACGCACGCTGGGCGGTGGACGGCATAGATGCGTTTGAACATGGCCAGCGCGCCCGCACGCAGGCCCCCGAGCTTAAAATTGAACAGCATAATGACGTAATTGCAGCCCTGCTTAACGGGTTGCGAACACTCATCGGTTTTTCCGTCGCAGCCGGGCTGTGCATTATATCCGATATCCCTGCCACATATTCGGCTCTTTCACAGGTGGCCATCATCCTTACCCTTGCGGCCACAACCTATAATGTGCGCGGGTTTGGCATGGGCGCACTGCTTGGCACACCACTGGCCATTTTTGTGGCGGCCGTGCTCAACTTTGGCGTTCTCCCCCACGGGGCGGACATGCCTTTTCTGGCCATGGCCATTATCCCCGTGATTTTTGGCGGATGCCTGCTGCTTATACACCCCAAAACAGCCACGATCGGCTTTAACGCCGGGGTGTTCTTTTTTGTTATTCTCGGTGTTGCCGACCAGCAGAATTACGAACCCGCAGCCTTTATTGACCGCAATGTGCTCTACCTGTTTGCAGCGATCATGATTTTTATCTCGCTGGTGCTGCTGCTCCCCCCATCTGCGTCACGCAGGCGGTTTAGGGTTGGCATTACCATCGGCCATGACCTGCTGCTCCAGTTTGAAGGGCACGGCGAGCAGGCAGGCTCCGCCCTGATCAGCCGCCATTATGACCGGCTATGCCGCATTCTGGAATGGAACCGCTACCTGCCCGCCAACAAGGCCCGTCAGCGTGTTTTTGCCCGCCTTGCAAGCCTGGACACCCTTAACCTTGAGCTGGCCCGCGCACGCCGCCACTTACAACGCGCAGCCACCATTCCCGCAATCCGGCTGGATGCGGAATCCGCCTACCGCGCCACCATTATCTACAACGTGGATGCAGCCCTTGTCCGTATGAAGCACAAGGCCCGCATTCTGCTCGACCATGCCATTGAGCTGCCACACGGGCAGATGGCCACAGCCCTTGCCGCAGTCTCGGCCATGGTTGGGGCCATCCGCCTGCTTGAGCACAACCGCTCTGCCTTGCATCTGTACGACCTGCTGCCCGTACCCGACCAGCAGTGGAAGGCCCGCTGAGATGATGGAACTCCAACCTGTTATCGATATTGGCGGTCTGCTGGTGTCCTCCTTTGTGGTGCATGCGGGGCTGGCCATTGCCACCCTGCTTGCGCTCAACCCGCTTTTGGCCAAAGTGCGCGCACGCCGTGTGGTGTGGAACCTGCCTTTGGCCGAATTTGGTATTCTTATCGGCCTTATCGGCCTTTACACCATCCTGCTGTGAAAGGGCTTTTCCGCCGTGTTTGAACGTGCGCGCCGCCTTCTGCAATTTGTCACAACCGGCATTATTCTGGCCATTGCGGCCGTGGTCTGCCTTGTACTGTGGGACTATTACACCGCCGCCCCATGGACCCGTAACGGACAGGTGCGTGTGCAGGTGGCCGATATTGCTCCACGTGTTTCAGGCCAGATTATTGACCTCAAGGTCCGCGACAACCAGTTTGTCCATGCGGGCGATGTTCTGTACGACATAGACCCGTTTGACTTTAAGGTGGATGTCGCCTCCGCCACGGCACTGGTTAACGAACGTCAGGCGGACATGGTGCTCAAGGCCAGTCAGGAGTACCGGCGCAACAACCTGACCGACGCCGCCGCCTCCCGCGAGGAAAAGCAGGTGTTTCAGGCCACGGCAGAGGTTGCCAAAGCGCAGTATGCCTCGGCCATGGCCGCTCTCTCGCAGGCCAATATCAACCTTGACCGAACCCATGTCCGCAGCACCGTAACCGGCTACGTGACCAACCTGATCATGCGTGTGGGGGATTACGCCACCGCCGCCAAAGCCAACATTCAGGTTATTGATGCCTCATCCTACTGGGTGGACGGCTATTTTGAGGAAACCAAAATCCGCTCCATTCATATTGGAGACCGCGCCCGGCTGGACCTTATGGGCTACCGCCAGCCCATGTGGGGGCATGTCACCAGCATTACGCGCGGGATTGCCACCCCCAATGCCACCCCCTCCACGCAGGGCCTGCCCTCGGTGGACCCGGTCTATACATGGGTGCGGCTGGCCCAGCGTATTCCCGTACGGGTACAGATTGACAGCATCCCCCCCGGCACCCAGCTTGCCGCGGGCATGACAACCACAGTCACCATAGTCGGCAGCAAAAGCAAACGCGCCCATGACTCCCTGAGCGAGGCGCTGGACAGGCTGCATGACACGCTTATGGGCGGCACGGGGGGGAGCGGCACACGGCATTAGCCATGCAAGTATGGACGCCCGCCCCACGGACTGGCACAAACATAGCTATGCGCCATTTCTCTGCCCTGCCCCGTTTTGCTTTTATGCTCTGTGCCATGGGCCTGTACCTGACCTCCAGCGCCCTTGCGCGCCCGCTGTCTGGCGAGCGGGTGCAGGTCAGTGCGCCATGCCTGAGCAGCCTGCATGTTGTGACCGACAACGCGTTATCCGCAGCGGTTGATGTGCGCGGCACAGAGCCTGCGGGGCTGCAAAGCACCACCGCAGCAGACGGCACCATAACCCTGTCCCTGCCCACCTGCCCGGCCGGGCAAAGCCTTGAACTGCACACCCCCTCCGCCATGCCGCTGGCCATAGACAGCCCGCAGGCCACCCGCATTGTTATTGACGACCGCAGTGGCCCCATGTCCATCCATGCAGGTTCTGGCGCGCTGGATACGGGCAAAACCGGGCAGATTGACCTTGCTACGGAATCCTCCGGCCCCATTCACATTGGCAGGCTGGGGGGCTCGGCCCGCCTGCGTTCCACTACATCGGCCCCCATAACCGTGGATCAGGCTGATGCCCCCGCACTGGCGGTGTACCTTGCTGGCACGGCAAGCCTGAGCGTGCCCGAGGGTACGCTCAAGGCGCTGGACATCAACAATACCGGCAAGGGTAATGCAAACTTTGGCGGCACAACGGGTGTTGCCGCCCTGCACGTGCAGGGCGAAGGCAGCATTACCGTACGCCGGGCCACCGGCACGCTGGCGACCGAGCGCGACGGCAAGGGCCATATAAACGTCAACCAACCCCAGACCACCCCCACACAGCAGAACTAACAGGGCATCGCCCCCACTCTCCAGTAAAGCCAGAGGAGCCGTGCCGGTGTCTTTCAGTCGGCTGTTTATCATGCGCCCCGTTGGCACAACCCTTATGGCGGTTGCGTTTATGGTGGCCGGTCTTTTTGCCTACCGCGCCATGCCGGTGGCCGACCTGCCCAATATTTCCGTACCGGTCATTTACGTTATTGCCTCCCAGCCGGGCAGTTCTCCCCAGCAGTTGGCCAGTGCGGTTACCACCCCGCTGGAGCGCAGGCTGGGCCAGATTGCAGGTGTGAGCAGCATGCGCTCGGACACCACGGACTCCAGCGCATTCATCTTGCTGTTTTTTGACAATAACCGAGACATAAACGGCGCCGCGCGGGACGTGGAGGCCGCCTTGCGCGCAGCCCGTGCAGACATGCCCCACACACTTTTGGACCAGCCGCAGTATTACAAGGCCAACCCTTCGGACAGCCCGGTCATGGTTGCGGCCCTTACCTCGGCCACCCGCAACGTAACCGCCCTGCGCGATCTGGGGGAGACGCACCTTAAGCCCATGCTGGCAGGGGTTAAGGGCGTGGGCTGGGTAGATGTTGTCGGGTCGGACAAGCCCGCCATCCGTGTGGAGGTCAACCCCCAGCTTCTCTACCAATACGGCATCGGGTTTGAGGATGTGCGCTCCGCCCTTGCCTCGGCCAATGCCAACACCCCCAAAGGCTTTATAGAAACCGGGGGCCAGCGGCTGACGCTCCAAACCAATGACCAGGCCCACAGCCCCGAACAATACCGCGATCTGGTCATAGGCTACCGCAACAACCGCCCCGTACGCCTGAGCAGCGTGGCCACGGTTCGCTCCGGCCCGCAGAACGAACGCACGGCGGGGTGGTTTAACCAGCAGCCCGCCGTGCTGGCCATTATCCGCGCGCAACCGGGCACCAATGTTATTGAGGTGACAGACGCCATACGCGCGCGCTCGGCCGTGCTGCGCAATGCCCTACCTGCGGATGTGGCGTTTACACTGGTCTCGGACCGCTCAATCTCCATCCGTGGCGCACTGCGCGACACGCAGGAAACCCTGTTAGGCTCGGTGGTGCTGGTGGTGCTGGTGGTGCTGGCGTTTTTGCGTAGCTGGCGCTCCACCTTTATCCCCGCCATTACGGTGCCTGTGTCCCTTGCGGGGTCTTTGGCGTTTATGCACCTTCTGGGCTTCTCGCTCGACACGCTCTCGCTCATGGCGCTGACCATTGCCACAGGCTTTGTGGTGGATGACGCCATTGTGGTGGTGGAAAACATTGCCCGCCACATGGAAGAGGGCATGGACCGCATGCACGCAACATTGCAGGGCGCGCAGGAAATCGGCTTTACCATTCTCTCCATCACCATTTCGCTGATTGCGGTTTTTTTGCCCCTGCTGCTGATGGGGGGGATTGCGGGCAAAATCTTTTTTGAATTCGCCATGACCCTGACCATTGCCGTCTCGGTCTCGTTTTTTCTGGCGGTCTCACTCACCCCCATGATGTGCGCGCATTTTCTGGAAGTGCACTCTCCCGCGCAGGGCCCAGCTCCAAAAACTGGCAATCCGTTCATCCGTGCGGCCCACCTGCTGGCCGATGGCACCGATTACGCACTGGCATGGATGATGCGGGTTTACCGCACATCGCTCGATGCTGCGTTGCGCCACCCGTGGCTAACCCTGCTCTCGCTCCCGCTCAGCCTTGCCGCCACCATCGGGCTGATCATCATCATCCCCAAGACCGTGCTGCCTGCTGAAGATATTGCCCTTCTGCAAGGCTATCTGAGCGTGGACCAGACATCCTCCTTTTCCGCCATGTCCTCCAAGACACGCACGGTGCTGAACGCCATGCAGGCCACACCGGGGGTGGAAAGCGTGATCGGCTTTACAGGGGAGGATGCAGCAAACGAGGCGGAGGTATATGCCCAGCTCAAGCCCAAAAACGAGCGTACACAAACGCCAGAAACCATTGCCGCACACATTCAGCAGGCCGTGCGCGCCATACCGGGGCTGACCACAAGCGTTTCCAATGCGGGTGATATTAACGGCGGCGGCCAGCGTGTGCATGAAGGGGCCTACACCTTTGTTTTCCGCAGCGAAAACGAGGCCGATATAGACCAATGGGTCCCCCGCGTAACCGAGGCCCTGCGTAAGAGCACCATACTCAGCGGGGTTAGCAGCCACACGGTCGGGCATGGCATGGCGCTGCATGTGCTGATCAACCGTGACAACGCTGCCCGCTACCAGATAACCCCGCAGCTTATTGGCAACGCCCTGTACGATGCCTACGGCCAGCGCACGGCCTCCAGCATTTCCACACCACTCACCACCTATTACGTGGTCATGGAGGTGCAAAAGCAGTTCCGCGATAACCCCGAAATGCTCAAGACCCTTTGGGTGTCCACCGCAGGGGGCACGGCATCGGGTGCTGTAGCCTCCAACACCATACGGGTACGCAAACCTGCCGACTCCACAGATACCCGCAGCGACAGCCAGTCCGAACAGTCCTTCCGCAACGCCATTGCCAACCGGCTGGCCGGAGGGGGGGCCGGGGCCTCCAACGGGTCCGCTGTTTCCGCCTCGTCCGAGACCATGGTGCCCCTGCCAACCGTCGCGCGCATTGCCAGCGCCCCCACCCCGCTACAGGTCAGCCATGAAAACGGGTTTGTCTCGGGCGCGCTCTCCTTCGACCTTGCCGCCGGTCACTCCCTGAGCGAGGCGGAAACCGAAATCCGCAAGACCATGCGCGAACTGAACGCCCCTGAAAGCCTGAAAGGCGATTTTTCGGGCGAGGCAGGTGACCTGCACAAGGACCTTGTGAACGAGGTGCTGGTTTTTGTGGCCGCCATTGCCACCATGTACATAACGCTGGGCATTTTGTACGAAAGCTACATCCAGCCGCTGACCATTCTCTCCACCCTGCCCTCGGCCGCTTTTGGCGCGGTGCTGACTTTGTGGCTGTTTGGCCAGCCATTTTCCCTTATCAGCATGATTGCGGTGATCATGCTGGTCGGGATTGTGAAAAAAAACGCCATCCTGATGATCGATTTTGCCCTGCATGCCGAACGCACGCAAAACCTGCCCCCGCATGACGCCATAAAATCGGCCTGCCTGACCCGCTTCCGCCCCATTCTCATGACCACCATGGCCGCAGCCTTTGCCGCCATTCCCATGATTGTGGGCCAAGGCTACGGGGCGGAACTGCGGCTGCCACTGGGTGTTGCCATTCTGGGCGGGCTTGCGACCAGCCAGTTGCTAACCCTGTATTCGACCCCTGTTGTCTATCTGCTCATGCACAGGCTGGCAGCCTTTACCTACAAAACCGCAGCACGGGTGCAACGCAGGCTTGCGCGCGGTGGTGGGGTACGGCCCACGCCCACACCATAACGCGGTGGGCCTTGCATGGCCTTTCTGCCCAAAAGCTTTTAAAACACCGATCGAACAATCGTTTTACCAAGGAAGTTTCTGTTATGTCCGATGCAATGCCTGACCGTCTTTCCGTCAACCCCAACAGCGAATTCTACAACGAAGCCCTGCTTGAGCGCGGCGTTGGCGTACGGTTCAAGGGCGTGGAAAAAACCAATGTTGAGGAATACTGCGTGAGCGAAGGCTGGGTGCGCGTAGCCGTTGGCAAGACGGTGGACCGCCGTGGCAACGCCCTGACCATGAAACTGAATGGCCCGGTTGAAGTCTGGCTTAAGGACTGACCTTCGGCCAGAACATGCCGCACTGACAATTAAATACTTTATTTAATTGTCAGTGTTTGGAATACTGTCACGCATAATTCAAGGCAGACCATAAAGGGAAACCATTCCATGACCCAGACTGCACCCAGCACGGCAGCCGACATCAGGCACACCATTGTTATTGTTGGCGGCGGGTCCGCTGGCATTGCCGTGGCCGCGCGCCTGCTGCGCGAACGCCCCACACTGGATATTGCCATTATTGACCCCGCCACCACCCATGCCTACCAGCCGGGCTGGACGCTGGTTGGCGCAGGGGTGATGAAGCTGCGTGACACGCTGGAGCAGGAAGGCGGGCTTATTCCCAAAGGCTGCACATGGCTGCGCGCAGCCGTAAGCACTTTTGCACCAGAGACCAACACCCTGACACTAGAGGACGGGCGCACCGTAGCCTATGGCCGTCTGATTGTGTGCCCCGGTCTCCAGCTTGACTGGGACAAGATCGAAGGCCTGAGCGAAACACTGGGCCGCAACGGCGTGTGCTCCAACTATTCCAAGGACACGGTGGAATACACCTGGACCTGCATCCAGTCCCTTGCCGGGGGCACCGCCCTGTTCACCCAGCCGCCCATGCCGATCAAATGCGCGGGCGCTCCGCAAAAAATTGCCTATCTGGCCGCCGATCACTGGCGCAAGCAGGGCACGCTCAACCGCACCAATGTGGATTTCTGCCTTGCGGGGGACGCGCTGTTTGGCGTGGCCTACTTCCGCCCCGCCTTGCAGCAGGCGGTGGATTACTACGGCATTAACCTGCAGTACAAACACAACCTGATTGCGGTCAACGGCCCCGAGCGCAAGGCAACCTTTGCCGTAACCGGGCCTGATGGCAAGGTGACAAAGGTGGTTAAGGAGTTTGACATGCTCCACGTAACCCCGCCCCAGAGTGCGCCGGACTTTGTTAAAAAAAGCCCACTGGCCGATGCTGCTGGCTGGCTGGACGTAAACCCGGCCACACTCCAGCACGCCAAATACCCCACAGTCTTTGGCATTGGCGATGTGATGAACACCTCCAACGCCAAAACCATGGCCGCTGCGCGCGCGCAAACGCCCGTGGTCGCACGCAACCTGCTGGCCTCTCTCGATAACCGCCCGCTGGACGCACAGTATGACGGGTACGGTGCCTGCCCGCTGACTGTAGCTTACGGCAAGATCGTGCTGGCCGAGTTCCTGTATGGCGGCAAGCCTGCCCCCAGCTTCCCCTACGACCAGCGCAAGCCCAGCCGGTTTGCTTGGTTCCTTAAAACCACCGTGTTCCCCCGCGTTTACTGGGACATGATGCTCAAGGGCCGCGATATTGAAGTGCCGCACCACCCGGACTGGTCCAAGACCTAACACCCCTCACACCCGCCGCATTGGGCCTGTGCCCATGCGGTGGACGTAACCGGGCAATAAAAAACCTCCCCGAAATTCGGGGAGGTTTTTTTATACTCTGCACCTTGTCATACCCGCACCCTGCGGGGGCTGCATGCACAGCCCCCGTTGGGGGTCAGACCTCATCATCAGGGCGTTTGGGTAGCAGAGCTGGCACAAACACCAAGGTTCCCAAAAGCGTGCAGCCCAGAGAGAGCAGCAGCAGACGCCCCATGCTGGCCGTACCGGGGTGGTGCGAAAGTGCGAGCGAACCAAAAGCCGTGCCCGTGGTCAGGGCCGAGAACAGCACGGCCCGCGCCGTGGGGGATGCCAGAGGAGACTTAACCCCATCGCGCCAGTTCATGACAAAGTAGATGTTGAAGGACACCCCAACCCCAAGCAGCAGGGGCAGGGCTATAATATTGGCGAAGTTCAGCGTTTCAGGCAGCACCACAACCAGAATGACTGTCATCAGGGCTGAAAGCAGCAGCGGAGCCAGCACAAGCGCCATATCCTTGACCCGACGCAGCGCAATCATGAGGATAATGGCGATCATGACCACGGCAGCCCCTGCCGCCTGCTCAAACGCACGCACAATGGAGCGGGCACTCTCCACAATGTCCACCGCCGTGCCAGCCATGTCCGGCTCGACCTTTTGCAAGGACCCCACAAACTTACGCAATGCGCCAGAGCTGCTCATGACCCCTTTGGGGTGCACTTCCACAAGAGCGCGGCCATCGGGGAGCAGGTAGTCGTTTGCAATGCTTGGTGGCACGTCATGAATACCAACCGGGCCTGCCTGCAACATGGTTTTCAACTGCGCCAGTTCCGGCGGCAAAAAGCGCACAAGTGCTGTATTGGCTGCCAGCACCTGCGCATCCGGTGCGGTGGACAGGCGTGCCAGAGCCGCCTGAATACGGCGGAGCGGGTCGTTGGCGGGCAGTTTGTCCAGCACATCCCCCAAAGCCTTGGCCGTGCTCGCCGCAGACGCACGCAGGGCGGCTGCATCGGGGGCGGGTTTGGGGTTGGGCACAATCAGGGTGGGCAGCAGCATGGAGGCCGCATCCTGAATAAGGGCCAGTTTTTCGGGCTGCTGGGTTGGCACGTAAGAGCCAAGCCACATAACATCATGCACATCTGGCAATTCATCCAGACGGTCGGCCTGTTTTTCGGCCTCATCAAGCGACTTGACCAGAAGCTCCGCGCTGTAAGGCGATGTCTGGGGGTTGTTAATCAGCAGGCTGAGCGCACGCATGCCCTCGGAATTGGGGTTTTTGGTGTGTAGCGGGTCGCCGTCAAACTGCAAGGACGGCACCAGCGCCAGCCCAATAGCCGCAACCACGCCAAAAAAGGCCAGCAGCCATTTGCGGTGGTGCCGGATTTTGGCGTCCACCGGCGCCATCCACGCATACCCCATGCTGGGGCAGTTCAGCGGCGGGTGGCAGATGCACAGCAGGGCGGGCAGCAAGGTGGTGGTGCACACAAAGGCCACCAGCATGCCAATACCCGCAATAAGCCCCAACTGGGCCACGCCTAAAAACGCGGTGGGGGTAAAGGCCATAAAGCCCGCGGAGGTTGCAAGGGCTGCCACCAGAATCTGGTGCCCTGTTTCCTCCCCCGTCATGCGCAGGGCTTCGTACATGCCCTCCTTACCCGCAACGGTGGGGATTTGCGCGCGGAAACGCACAGAAAACTGGATGGCAAAATCCACCGCAATGCCCACAAACAAAATGGCGAACGCAACCGAGATCAGGTTCAGTGTTCCAACTGCCACAGCCGCAAAGCCCGTGGTCAGCAGCAGGCCCACCACCAGCGTAATGACAATAGGCAGCACCACCCGCCATGTGCGCACAGCCAGCGCCAGCCACAGCGTGACCAGCAGCAAGGACCCAACAAGCCCTGCCACCATGCCTTCGGCCACGGTTGCAAACTCTTCATCATCAAGCTGTACCTGCCCGGTCAGGTAGACCTTGGCATGGCCACTGCGTACGAATTCGAGGTTTTTGATCACGTCGCGCATGGCGTCCGTTGCAGCGCCACCGGGCTGGAAGGAGCCATAGTCCAGAACTGGCTGGGTCAGGACAAACTGGTAATGCCCGGCAAGGTCGGACAACTGCCCGCCCAGCAACTGCTGCCAGGACATGGGCGACGCCTGCCCGTCTGCTGCTTTTTCCAACGTGTTGGCAAAGCCGGTCAGTGGCGCCTGAAAACCCGCCAGATTGGCCTGCCCGGTTTTAACCCCTTCGGCAATCAGCGAGAGCGCGCCAAACAGCCCACGTGCCGAGGGGTCCTGTGCCAGAGCGGACAAAAAGGGCTGGGCGGCAATGGTGTCATTCAATATCCCCGCCAGTGGCTTGGGCTCAAGGAACATCAGCCCGTTGCGCTCAAGGTAGGGGTTGGCATCCGGCCGGTTGGCAAAGGCAAAATGCTTGTGGTCTGCTGCCAGTGTTTCCGCCAGTTGGCGGGCTGTCTCCTGCCCTTCCTCTGGCAGGTCAGCCTGAACAACCGCCACCAGAAGGTTTTCCTTCTGGGGGAACAGGCGCGCCATCTCATCGGAGCGCTGCTTCCACTCCAGTCGGGGCGAGAGCATTTTGCTTGTATCGGTGGTGACGCCAAGCTGGGTCATGCCCGCATAGACGCCAGCGCCAGACAGCACACAGAACAGTGCCACGACCAGCCACGCATGGCGCGCACAAAGGGTGATAAAACGACCTATGGGTGCAAAGAGCATGATAAGCGACAAGATCCTAGAAAAGTCATGGCGTCAGGCACAAAACCGCCTTGGTTTGCCCAACAGCTTCGCACGATGCAAGTGACGATATGTGCAGACCACTCTTCTGTTACCGGCCAGAGTGGGGAAAATGGGATTTTTCCACGCTCTTGGGCTGGCCAGACCAGGCATGTTCAAGCCACTGCCACAACACCAGTGCGGGAAGACCCCACGCAATTTCGCGCAGGCGTTTAATCAGCGAGAGCGCAATGGCAACCTGTGGCGCAATGCCAAACAGCCCGCCCACAACCATATACCCCCCCTCGGACACACCAAGGGCACCGGGCACGGCAAAACCTGCGGATTTGGCGGCTTCCCCCACGCCTTCAATAACAAAGCCGGTCGCCAGTGAGCAGTCATGGCCCATAAAGTGCAGGATCAGGCACACCTCCACCGCCCCCAGCGCCCATGCCGCAAACTGAAGCACCAGACTGCTCACGGCATTACGGCGGGTCTTGTAAAGGCCCAGCACCTCCTGATGGATGCCGCGAATACCCGCAACCCCGCCCCAGCCCAGATGGGCGGCAATCCGCTCAAGCAGTTTTTCCACCACCGCCACGGCTCCAAGCCACTGGCTGGCAAACACGGCAATGCCGATAACCGCAAGCACCAGCGCACTTTCGAGCAGTCTGTCGGTTACGGCCGAACGCCGGACCAGCACCAGCAACAACGCAAGCCCCGCAACCGTAAACAGCACCTGACTGAGCAGTTCGAGTGTAAGGTCACATATGGTGGCCGCCGCCGCACGGCGCAGCCCAAGGCCGCGCTGCCCCAGCAGGCGGCTGGCAACAACCTCGCCCCCAACCTGCGCCACGGGCAAAAGGTTATTCACCCCCTCGCGCACGCAGCGGAGCATGAAAAAATCGCGCAATGGCAGGTGGGGGAGCAGGTCACGCCGGGCAATAATGCGCCATGCCTGCGCGGAAAGGCAGACCTGAACACCATGAAAGACAATGGCGGCAAGGATGCCCCAGCCGCCAGTCATGACAAGTGCAAAAATGGCCTGCGCGCCAAAGCGCGAGAGCATCCATACCGTAAGGCCCAGCCCCAGAACACCGGCAACAAGAGTGATGCGCTTCATGCTCTCTCCCCCACTTCCATGCCCGAGGCTACGGCTTGCTGGCCGCTCCTTTTATCCCTCCCTGATATGGCGCAGGAGGGCAAGAGATTCCACGCAGGCCGCAGCCGCTTCGCGCCCTTTATTATGCACATCATCCGAAGAGCGCACAGTGGCCTGCTCTTCCGTATAGGTTGTAAGAATACCAAAAGCGACCGGCACTTCCGCAGCAAGGCTTGCCTGCATGATGCCAATGGTCGCCCCAAGGCTGATGAATTCAAAATGGGCCGTATCACCCTTGACCACACAGCCAAGGCAGATCACCCCTTCATAACGCCCGCTTTTGGCCAGTGCCTGTGCCAGCAGGGGCATTTCAAACGCGCCGGGGGCTGCAAACACATCCCCTTCGGTTACGGCAATGTTGTGTTCGGCCAGCCATGCAATGGCGCCATCACGCAGGCCGCCTGTAACCGGCTCGTTAAACCGGCTGACAACCAGCGCCAGACGCGGGGCGGGAGAAAGCACCTTAAGGTCAGGCAGTGTAACGGGGGAGCGTGTACCCATCAGTCGTATTATCCTTTAGTCACGTGGTCTTTTATCAAACAGTTCAGGCTGGCACCGTGTGCTTTGCCGGTGTTGGGGCATCGCAGCTCAGGTGGTGGCCCATGCGCTGGCGCTTGGCGTGCAGATAGGCGCGGTTAAACGTGTTTGCCGGAATTTCCAGCCCCAGTCTTTGACGCACCACAAAACCACGGCTTTCAAGTGCGCGCACCTTGTCGGGGTTGTTGGTCAGCAGGTCGAGCTGGCCCACGCCAAGGCTACGCAGAATACCCGCAGCTGCACGCCAGTCACGCGCATCGGTTGCAAAGCCCAGCCTGTGGTTGGCCTCCACCGTATCCAGCCCGGCATCTTGCAATTCGTACGCACGAATTTTGTTGGCAAGGCCAATGCCGCGCCCTTCGTGCCCACGCACGTACACCAGCACCCCGCACTCGGCCTGCCCGATGGCGCGCAGGGCCGCCTGCAACTGGGAGCCGCAGTCACACCGCAAGGACCCCAGCGCGTCCCCCGTGACACATTCGGAATGCAGGCGCACCAGCGGCACCGGGCCAGTGGGGCGCACATCGCCCTTGACCAGGGCTACGTGCTCCACGCCGTTTTCGTCCCTGAACGCGTGAATAACCAGATCATTCCCACCATAAACGCTGGGCAGGGCGGCCTCGGCCAGATCGGGCACACACTCCTCCGCCTCAGCGGGGGCCGGGGCGGGCTGGGGCTGTTCCACCACAGCCAAACCCTGTGCGCCAATCCATGCCACCAGTTCGGCAATGGAGATAATGGGCATGTCATGCTGGCGGGCGAACACGTCCAGTTGGGGACGGCGGGCCATTGTGCCGTCCTCGTTCAGAATTTCACAGATTACGGCGGCGGGTTCAAGCCCGGCAAGACGCAGCAGGTCTATGGAGCCTTCGGTATGGCCAATGCGCGCCAGAACGCCGCCCGGTTCGGCCCGTAGGGGAAAGATATGGCCCGGAGAGGCTATGTCCGCAGGCTTAGCCCCCTCCGCCGTGGCAACCAGCACGGTTTGCGCGCGATCGGCGGCGGAAATGCCTGTGCTTACACCCTCGCGCGCTTCAATCGACACGGTAAAGGCTGTGCCATACTGCGCGGTATTGTCGCTCTGGCGCACCATCATGGGCAGTTCCAGTTGCGCCACGCGCTCGGCAGTCAGGGGCAGGCAGACAAGACCACGGGCATGGGTGATCATGAAGTTCATGGCCTGTGGGGTCATGAACTGTGCCGCCATAACAAGGTCTCCCTCGTTTTCGCGGTCCTCGTCATCGACCATTACCACCATGCGGCCTGCCCGCACGGCGGCCAGTGCGCGCAGCAGACGCTCCGAAGGCTGGAGCGGCACGGTCTGTCCGTGTGTCATTTCGCCTGACATTGTGCCTCCACGTATTTTGCAATGATATCCACTTCCACATTCACCGCGTCCCCCACGTTGAGCGTGCCCAGCGTGGTGTGCTCCCATGTGTGCGGAATGATCATGAGGGCGATGCGGAACATATCCCCCTGCACTGGCCCCACCTCGTTCAGGGTCAGGCTGATGCCATCAAGGGCTACGGAACCTTTTTCCACCATGTAGCGGCGCAGGTCGGCTGGCACGTCAAACTCCACGCGCCGGGCATCCCCCACCGGGGTGGCCCCTACAAACCGGCCCAGCCCGTCCACATGCCCCTGCACGATATGGCCCGAAAGACGGGTGGAGGGGGTTACCGCGCGTTCCAGATTAACCCGCGCACCCACGCTGAGTGTGCCCAGCATGGTGCGGTCCAGTGTCTCGCTGCTGACAAAAAAGCGTACGGGCTGGTTTTGCGCCGGGGCCACTGCTGTCAGGCAGACACCATTGACGGCAATGCTCTCGCCCTCCGCCACATTGGCAAGGCCGGTCTGCACCTCCAGCATAAGGGAGTGCGCGCCCTGCTCCACAGCAAGGATATGACCGAGGGATTCTATAATACCGGAAAACATGCCTGCTCCTGCGTGCA
Source organism: Acetobacter sp. (assembly GCA_047719095.1). GTDB lineage: Bacteria > Pseudomonadota > Alphaproteobacteria > Acetobacterales > Acetobacteraceae > Acetobacter. The sequence goes on along the minus strand of JBDNSL010000031.1, from coordinate 4,377 downwards.
TTGTGCCCATTGCGGAAAAAGGGAAAGGGGGGAGATGCCGTGTCGGGTTGAAACAGAAAAATGGTCGCACCCGTGCGCGTCCTGCCCAATGGTCAGCCAGTCATCCCACAATGCCTGTTCGCGCAGGGCGCGTAGCAGGGTGGGGCCAGCCTCCACCATCACCCACAGGGCCTGCGTGGTGGCCAGCAGGGCTGGCAGGTCCGTGCAGTCGGGGCAGAACAGCACGTCAAAGCGTTGTTCGGCCTGCTCCAGCCATTGGGCGGGGGTGTTCTGCCGCGCGCCACACACCACCAGCACGCGCCGCCGTGCGGGGTGGTCGGGCACATGCCGCACGGTAAAGCTGGGCAGGTCCGCGCGCACCGTGCCCGTGCCTGTAACAAGGCCGTCGGTCACGCGCCGCAGGGCGTGGGCAAAATGGAGCGATTGCGCGGTTGTAAAGGTTTTGTGGCCCGGTGGGGGCGCCATGCCCCCTTGGGCGTTAACCGCCTGCTTGACCGTAATCCACGGCCGACCATGCACCATGCGCCACGCAAACGGGGCCAGCAGCGCACGGCAGCGCGCCATGCAGGCCGCGCCATTGGCGGCGTGGGCCAGCCAGCGCACATCCAGCCCACGAGCCTGCAAATACGCAGCCCCGCCGCCGGGCACATGGGGGTTGGGGTCCGCGCAGCCAATCCAGACCACCTGTACGGGGGTGGACAGCAGGGCCTGCGTGCAGGGAGGGGTGCGGCCTGTATGGTTGCATGGCTCCAGCGTAACAACGGCTGTGTGAATGCGCTCCACCACGCCAAGGGCACGCGCCTGCTCCACGGCCAGCCGCTCGGCATGCAGTTCTCCCGCGCGGTGGTGGGCCGCCATGACCAGCACAGTCCCCTGAGCGTCCAGCAGTACGCAGCCCACGGCGGGGTTGGGTGCTGTCTGCCCTGCAAAACGCCATGCCTCGGACACGGCCATATCAAAGGCCGCACCAACGCACTCTGGCATTGCGTGGGAGAAAGGTTGTGAAATGCTGTTCACCCTGGGTCTCTCTCGTCCATACCTGCATGTTACAGACGGACTCAGGGCGTCAAAAAAGGTCGCCCGCCCTTTGCACGCACACCGGACTGCCGGTTTTGCGGACAAAAAACGAGTCTCTCTTTTTTGCCGTTCTCTTTCATCCGGACTATGACCGTCGGCTCCGGAATTACACCGGATCTGCTGACCCTGCCGAGGCAGGCGCTCGCGGGCTTGGGGAGGCACGCCACCCCTTTACCGCCGGTAGGGAATTACACCCTGCCCTGAGAACGTCGCACCCGCACACCTGCGGCTGCTCTGTCTTACATGATGGGACCAACCCCCGCGGGTTGCAAGGGTAAAACACTTCACATCTCCTTATGGCGCACCTGCGTGCGGGCAACACAGGCGCACAAGCGCCCCCATACGGCCCGAGCAGAACACCTGAAAAGCCAGCCACCCCCTTGTCTGGCATTCCGGCACTGTTAAGAGAGAGGGCAGACAGAACACCCCCCGGCCCAAGGCCGCCGGGGTCGTTTTTTATAACCGTGAGTTCAGGCAGGTTTTTATTGATGACCAAGTGTTTTGCACGCCCTGCCCTGTTTGCGGTGTATGTTGGAGCTTTCTCAACCCCCATGGACCAGCCATGACCCAGCCAGACCCGGCAACCAAAAATTCGCCCACCTCCCCAGCCATGACCGGCCTTGCCGGGTGGGTGGAGGCACGCCTGCCTGTTATCTCCGCCTTCCGGGCCGAATACATTGACTTCCGCCTTCCCCGTAACCTGAACGGGTTGTGGAATTTTGGTGCTATTCTCACTGTTGTTCTGCTGCTTATGCTGGCCACGGGCATTTTTCTGGCCATGAACTACACCCCCACCAACGCAGGGGCTTTTTTGTCGGTCGAGGCCATAGACCGCCAGCTTGCTGGCGGGTGGCTGTTACGGGCCATGCACATGACAGGTGCCAACCTGTTTTTGGCAGCACTTTACATACACCTGTTCCGTGGCCTGTATTACGGGTCCTACAAGGCTCCGCGGGAGCTGTTATGGCTGAGCGGGCTTGTGCTGCTGCTTATGGTTATGGCCACAGCCTTTGCCGGTTACATGCTGCCATGGGGGCAGATGTCCTATTGGGGGGCGGATGTCATTACCAAGGCTGTGGGGGCCGTACCCGGCATTGGCCCGGCCCTTGAGCGCATTATGGCCGGGGGGGACCATCTGGGCGATGTGTTTTTGCACCACTTTTTTGTGCTGCACTTCCTGCTTGCCTTTGGTGTGCTTGGGGTTGTGGGGCTGCACGTAACACTTGTGCACGTCAATGGCTCCAACAACCCGCTGGGGATTGATGTACGCACCCAAAAAGACACCGTGCCATTCTACCCCTATTACATCAGCAAGGATCTGGTCGGGCTTATTGTGTTCGCCATGGTGTTTGCAGCCCTCATGTTCTTCTGGCCCAATGTGCTGATCGAGGCGGACAACTACACCCCGGCAGACCCCATGCACACACCGGCCGACATTGAGCCAGAATGGTACTTCCTGCCTTTTTATGGCCTGCTTCAGTCCGTTCCTTCCAAATTTGGGGGGCTGGTGGCTTCCGCCGCATCCCTGCTGATCCTGTTTGCACTACCTTGGCTGGACCGCTCCCCTGTGCGCTCCATGCGCTTCCGCCCGCTGTGCCGGATTGGCCTGTTCGGGCTGGTGGCTGCCTTTATCCTGCTTGCCGCAGCAGGTAAACACCACGCACAGGGCGGGTGGCTGATTGTGGCACGGCTGGCCGGGCTATATTACTTCAGCTACTTTATTGTGCTGCTCCCCCTTGTCTCACGCAGGGAAAAAACCCCTTCCCTCCCCTCCTCCATTGCTGCCGCGCAAGGAGAGCACTAATGCACACACCCCTGTTCCGCCCCGCCCTTGCCCTGCTGGCAGGTCTTGGCCTGTCTGGTGCAGCACTGGCCAATGAGCCGGACAAAATACCCCCCCACCAGACATGGAGCTTTGATGGCCCTCTGGGCCAGTATGACCGGGCCAGCCTGCAACGCGGCTTTGTGGTTTTCCAGCACGTCTGCTCCACCTGCCACGGCATGCGCAACCTGACCTACGCCGACCTTGCTGGCATTGGCCTGACACAGCAGCAGATTGCAGACACCGCCAAGGCAAAGCCCCAGCCCGGAGCGCCCGATGCCATGGGCCAGCCCACCACGCGCCCCGGCCTTGCTGACGACCACCTGAATTCCCCCTTCCCCAGCGATGCAGCGGCTGCGGCCATGATGGGGGGTGTGGCCCCACCCGACCAGTCCCGCCTTGCCATGACCCACCCCGGCGGTGCCGACTGGCTCTATGCCTTCCTCACCGGCTACCGCATGCCCCCGCCACCGGATGCCCCCATGGTACCGGGCAAATTCTATAACGACTGGGCCACAGGCCACCTGATTGGCATGCCCCCACCGCTGATGAACGGCATGATCCAATACCCCGACGGCACCCCTGCCACGGTGGAGCAGCAGGCGCGCGACATAACCACTTTTCTGGTCTGGGCATCCGACCCGCACCGCAATGAGCGGCACACTATTGGCAAGGCGGTTATGGCCTATCTGGCCGTGCTGCTTGCGCTGGCCATTGCATGGAAACGCAAAATCTGGAAACGCCTGAAAACGCAGTAAAGAACAGAAAGCACGTAAAAACCATGACACGCGAGACTGATACCAGCCCAGCTCCCGAACAGGCCCCCGGCCGCCGTGACTTTCTGGGCATTGTCACCACGGCAGGCACGCTCACGGGCCTTGCCGCCTGCGCCATTCCGTTTGTGGAAAGCCTGCAACCCCAGGACAGTGCAGCAGCCCACCTGCCTGTGGATGTGGATATTACCCACCTTGCCCCAGGCCAGCAGATGGTGGCCGTATGGCAGGGCAAGCCGGTCTTTATTATCCGCCGCACCCCCGAGGAACTGGCCAGCCTGCAAAATGCCGAACTGAGCGCACAACTCAAGGATGCAAGCTCCACCGCCAACCAGCAGCCCGGCTATGCCCGCAACTGGCACCGCTCCATAACGCCCGAATATGGGGTTTATGTTGGCATATGCACCCATCTGGGGTGCGTGCCCGCCTACACCGCCCCCCAAGGTGCGGGGCCACACGCATCGGGCGGGTATGGCTGCCCCTGCCACGGCTCCAGATTTGATCTGGCAGGACGCGTGCAAAACGGGGCACCTGCCCCCTACAACCTGCCCGTGCCCCCCTACGCCATGCCCTCAGCCACACTCATCCGGCTGGGCGAAAACCCCAAGGGGGAAACGTTCGACTTTTCCACCATCGAACAGATATGACCTCCCCCCCCGGGGGGGGGGGGGGGGGGGGGGGGGGGGGGGGGGGGGGGGGGGGGGG
>JBDNSL010000030.1:0-25800 GCA_047719095.1 Acetobacter sp. | reverse complement strand
CTCATGCTCATGCTCATGCTCATGCTCATGCTCATGCTCATGCTCATGCTCATGCGTGCAGGGCGTGGCGTGTGCCGGGCCACCGCAGCCCGAATGGTCCGCATGGTCATGCATGTGCGTGTCTGGGGTTGGCATGGCGCTGGCTGCTTTCATGAACAAAAAGGCCGTATGGGCACAGTCCCTCAGTGTGGGAGACTCTGGCTCTTATGTAAGGTGGGCTGGGGCGGAATAGAAGTGGAATATTCACCCATCAAGGCGACGGCAGACGTTGCACGCCCGGTGGGTTCCAGAATAGGGAAGGAGCAGCAACGCTGTCTTGCCCCTTTTGCACTCATACTGGATGAACACGCCCCATGCTCCGTCTGACTGAACTGCGGCTCCCGCTGGACCACCCGCCCGAAGCGCTCCGGCAGGCGATCTGTGACAGGTTGAGCATTGGTCCGGAAGCACTGGAGCACTTTACCGTGTTCAAGCGGGGGCATGATGCGCGGCGCCGTTCCGCCATATGGCTTGTTTATACGCTAGACTGCGCCGTGCGAGACGAGGCTGGTGTGCTGGCCCGCTACCGGAGTGCACATCCAGCCGACACCCACGTGCAGCCCGCACCCGACATGGCATGGCATGCCCCCATAACCAATGGCGCTGCGCTGGCGGCAGCTCCGGGGTACAAACGCCCTGTTGTTATCGGGGCCGGGCCATGCGGGTTTATGGCGGCACTTCTGCTTGCCCGCATGGGGCTGCGCCCGCTCCTGCTTGAGCGCGGAAAAATTGTGCGTGAGCGCACGGTGGACACCTTTGCCCTGTGGCGGCAATCGGTCCTGACCCCCGAAAGCAACGTGCAGTTTGGGGAAGGGGGTGCGGGCACCTTTTCGGACGGCAAGCTGTACAGTCAGGTACGCGACCCGCGCTTTCTGGGCCGCAAGGTGCTGGAGGAGTTTGTAAAGGCCGGTGCTCCGGAGGATATCCTGTATCTGGCACACCCGCATATTGGCACGTTCCGTCTGGTCTCCATGGTTGAGCATATCCGCAAGGAGGTGGAGCATGCCGGGGGAGAATACCGCTTTGGCGCACGGGTGGACGAACTGGTGCTTAACCCGGCCTCCCGCAAGGTAGAGGGGGTGCGCCTTGCCACGGGGGAGGTGGTTGAGGCGGACCATGTTGTTATGGCTGTGGGCCATAGTGCGCGTGACACGTTTGCCATGTTGCAAAAGCAGGGCGTGAGCATGCAGGCCAAGCCGTTTTCCATTGGGGTGCGGATTGAGCACCCGCAATCCGTTATTGATCTGGCCCAGTTTGGCCCCAGTGCGGGCAACGAGCAGTTGGGGGCGGCGGAATACAGGCTGGTGCACCATGCGGCCAACGGGCGGGGGGTGTATTCCTTCTGCATGTGTCCCGGTGGCACGGTGGTGGCTGCAACATCGGAAGAGGGGCAGGTGGTTACTAATGGCATGAGCCAGTATTCCCGTGCCGAGCGTAACGCCAATTCGGGCATGGTGGTGGAACTGCGCCCCGGCGAGGACTACCCCGATGACCCGCTGGCAGGCATTGCCTATCAGCGCCACTGGGAGAGGCAGGCCTTTATTGCCGGTGGTGGCAACTACCACGCTCCCGCCCAGCGTGTGGGGGACTTTCTGGCCGGGCGCGCGTCTACCGCGTTAGGCGCTGTTGTACCCTCCTACAAACCTGGGGTAACGCCTGCCGACCTGTCCACCTGCCTGCCCGATTTTGTGGTGGAAGCCCTGCGAGAGGCCCTGCCACGCTTTGAGCGCAAGCTGCGCGGCTTTGCCATGGATGATGCGGTCATGACCGGGGTGGAAACCCGTACCTCCTCCCCCATACGCGTGCCTCGGGGGGAGGATGGCCAGTCTCTCAACACCCCGGGGTTGTACCCGGCGGGGGAAGGGGCAGGGTATGCGGGGGGCATTCTGTCCGCCGCTATGGACGGCATTCGCATGGCCGAGGCCGTGGCGCGGGATATGGCGGGCCTGCCCCCCAAGCAGGGGTAAGGGCACGCCAGACCGGGGAGTATTGCCTCCCCTGCTGGTGTTCTGGCCTGTGGGCATGGCGCGCAACGCCTGCGCGGATGTGCTGCTACGGGTGTTTGCCCACCGGCAAAACGCGGGCTTAGGGAATGTCGGCCAGAAATTCCTTCACCAGTTCGGTAAAGCGGCGCGGGGCGTCCGCATGTACCCAGTGGCCTGCGCCACTAATGCTCTCCAGCCGGTGGTTGGGAAACAGGTCGTGCATGACCGGGTAGTTTGCGGGGCTGATGTAGGGCGAATTTTCGCCCCGGATAAACAGGGTTGGCCCATTGTAGCGCACGCCGGGGGCAAGCTGTGGCCAACTCATGATATCGGGCATGGCGGCCAGAATTTCGCTCAGGCCAATGGCCCAGCCCGGGTTGTCTCCCTGCCGGATGTTCTGCGCCATAAGCTGGCGCACCGCATCGCTGGCAATAAAGGGGCGGAGCAGGTCGTTGGTGCCGTGCAGGTCCAGATGGGGGGGGAACTGGAGCTTGTCCAGATTTTCCGGCAGGTCCAGCCGGTCAAACCCGCCTTGAGCTGGGGCAATGTCCACCACAATCAGCGCACGCACGGCGGCAGGCTGGGTCAGGGCCAGTGTCATGGCTGTTTTGCCCCCCATGGAATGGCCCAGCACAATAGCAGGGCGTGCATGGGCGTGCTCCATTGTGTCCAGCACGTCCTGCGCCATGGCGGGGTAGCTCATGGCGCCGTGGGGGCTGTTGCCGTGGTTACGGAGGTCCATGGCCAGTGTGCGCCGGGTGGTGGCCAGCGTGCGCTGCACAAAACCCAGGTTGCGCGCCCGGCCAAACAGGCCATGCAACAGCACAACAGGCAGGGCTTGTGCTGATGTCGGGTGTTCTGGGCCGCGCTCGCTTACGTTTAGCAACACTGTCTGCTTATCCCTCTTTGCTCTGGCGGGCACGGCGCGCGCCTGCGGGTGTTTTGCCCAGCTTTACCCCTGAATGCGAGAGGTGGCAGGCTGTTTTTTCTTCACCTTCCAGAGAGAGAGCATGTGTGCCACAGTCCTGAGTGTGTCATGGATGTTACGGAGAGTTAGGCGCATGCAACGATGCCTTGTTATTCTCAGCCAACTGGATCAGGCCGAGGTCCTGCTGGGCATGGCTGCACAGGTTCTCTCCCGTATTCGCGGGATGCGCCGTATTGACGTGCTGGCCGCGCGTGAACCCCCCGAGCAGATCCTTGGTCGCATTGTCTCATCAGACGCGCAGGCCAAAACCCTGCGGGCCAACCAACTGGAATGGGCCGATGCCCTGCACACCCGTTTTCAGGGCTGGCTGGCGCACGAATATGGCGCACCAGCAGACCGGCTGGGCAAGGTTGAGGTCAACTGGCTGGACCCCGAAATTACGGTGGACCGCATTATTGCAGGCTACGGCAAGGATGCGGACCTGCTGGTCATGGGCTTTCCCGACAGTCGGGACAGCGCGCAAAAGCATGTAGCAACCCGTGCCGCCATTTTTGAATCCGGTCGCCCGGTTCTGTTTGTGCCTCCCTTTTGGGACCAGCCCAGCGGGGACCGTATTTTTATGGCATGGAAAGACACCCCGGCCTGCCGCCGGGCCTTTTTTGCGGCCCGCTCGCTTGTGGGGGCCGCAAAAGCGGTAGAGGTAGCCGTATCCGCCACCGACCCATTCCCGCTGGATATCCTGCCCGGAATAACAGCCACACAACAGCCGGTTGTGGCGGACACACGCAATGCAGGGCAGGCCCTGCTGGACATGGCCGCCACGTTCCATGCCGATATGCTGGTTATTGGGGGCTACCAGCACAACATGCTCTACAGCCGTCTTGTTGGCAGTGCCACAGACTACATTCTGGCCAACCCCCGTATGCCGGTGCTTTTGCAGCACTAAAGGGGGGCTGTCAGGTCAGCCGTTTAACGGGTGCGAAGCGTTTTGCGCGCAAAGACCCAGCCCAGCGCGCCAAAGCCCAGTGTGCCCAGAATACTGGCAACCTCGGGGGGAATAAAAGCAGCAAGGGAAAAGGCGTTATCCCGCCCGGTTGCGCCAGACAGAACGGCCAGCAGAACACCGGTCAGGCTTTCCCCCACAATAAAGCCCGATGCCAGCATGGTGCCAATGTTTCCTTCCTCCACATTGGTCTGCTCCGTTGTGCATGCTGCACGTTTGCGGCGGACCCGCCGGAGCACCCACCCCAGCATGGCCCCCCCTGCCAGTGTCAGGCTCACAGAGGCAGGCAGGTACAGCCCCACGGCCACGCCCAAGGGGGGCAATGCCTGCCCACGGCGGCGCAGAACAAGGTCCAGCCCGACCAGCCCAACCCCCAGCACCATGCCAATGCTGAGCATGCTCCAGTCCAGTGAGTGGGTAAAAATACCCTTGGCAATAAGCGTGATCAGCGCAGGTTGCGGGGCGGACAGGGCATGGCTCGGGTCCATGCCGGGGCGGGGCATGGCCCCCGTAAACCCGTATGCCTGATAAAGCAGGTTGAGCACGGGCGGAATAACGGCAGCCCCCACAAGGCAGCCTGCAATCAGGGCCACTTCCTGCTTCCACGGTGTGGCCCCAACAAGCTGGCCGGTTTTGAGGTCTTGCAGGTTATCGTTGGAAATGGCGATGGTGGCCGTAATGGCGGACAGCAGCAAAATGGTAAACGCCGTGGCCAGTTTCTGGCCATCCGCCATCATGGCGTCCGGTGCCATGCCCAGCACTTCCAGTGCCAGAATCATCAGGGCGCACAGCACGGCCCCAATAATGATAATGCCCGAAATGGGGGAGGAGGAGGACCCCACAATACCGGCCATGTACCCACAGGCTGCGGCCATAATAAAGCCGAACACAACACAGAACAGCACCGCAGCGCCCACAATTGGCCAAAAGCCGTGGGCCACGGGGGCCAGAAATGCGGCAAAAAAACCAGCCAGCAACACCACCGACAGCCCAAGCAGCCAGCCCATGGCTGAAGCAGAAAGGTCACGCTCGGTTGTGGCGATCAGGCCCGTATTGCGGCGCAGCATGGAGCGTATGCCCCGCAATACGGGGGGCATAAGCTCAACAAGGGTCCACAAGGAGGCAATGGCAATGGCGCCAGCCCCCACAAAGCGCACCTTGTGCAGCCATATATCCTGCGCAAACTGGGCTGGGGGCAGGTGCAGGGGGTTGGGCAGCATCGCCGTCAGCCACGGTACGCCAAGGCCCCATGCCAGCACGCACCCCGCAAGCATGGCCATGCCCCCACTAAGCCCGACCAGATACCCCGCACCAATCAGGGCGGGGGAAAATGCAGCACTCAACTGGAAAACGGCACTGCCTGCGGTCGCTGTCAGGCTTAGCCCGTCGCTTAGCAGGCGCAGGCCACCACTACAAAAGGAAAAGAGCGAGGCCATAATGCCCCCGCTGATCAGGGCTTGCAGGCCGCGCTGGTTGCCCTTATCGGCCCCTGCGCGCAAAATTTCGGCCGCGGCCACGCCTTCGGGGTAGGGCAGGCTGCTGTGTGTAACCAGTGCGCGCCGGAGCGGAATGGTAAACAGCACCCCCATAATCCCCCCCGCAAAGGACAGACCAGCCGTTTGCCAGAAGGGAAAATGGGTCCAGAACCCCGCAATAATCAGGCCCGGAAAGGTTGCAAACACGCACGACAGGGTGCCCGCAGCAGACGCCTGACTTTGCACCATGTTGTTTTCAAGCAGGGTGCCCCCGCCCATAAGCCGCAGCACGGCCATGGAAATAACGGCAGCAGGTATGGAGGACGCAAATGTCAGCCCGATCCGCAGGCCCAGATACACGTTGGATGCGGTAAAGACGATGGTAATCAACGCACCCAGCACAAGGCCGCGTAGTGTCAGTTCCCGCTGGGGGTTCGGGCTGGCCATGCGTCCTGTTCTCCCCGATGGTCATGGCGGCTGCGCCACCAGTCATGGGAGTGGTCGGGCGGAGCCTTGTTGGGCGGTCAGGAGCGGAGGGCTGCGTGCAGGCCGCATTCCTCCGCTCTTTTGTGCACATACGATGCTCGGGGGTATTTGTCTGCACCAAAGCAGCTTAGAAGGTCAGTTCAAGGTTGCTTTGTACAAATGCGCCAGAAGAGGCCCCGGCATCGATCATGCTGCGGGAGGCAAAAATATATTCTCCATCAATACCAAATGTAATGTGGCGTGTGGCGCGCCACGTAAAGCTGGCCTGCGGCATGGTGGCGGTGTAGGCCCCGTGCGGACGATAGCCGTAAAAAGCGGTGCCACTGGCGTAAATGGCGTCCTGTCGGCTGTTGCGCCACACGGCGGGCACCTTAAGCAGCAAGGTGGTGTTGGAAGTGGGCGCAATGGTGGCAATCGGGCCAACGTCTATCAGGTTCGACTGGCCAAGGTAGGTGCTCATGTCCAGGTAGTAAGCACTTGGCACGAAGGGGGAGAGAAAGCTCCCCCACGAGCTGTTCTGGCTTTTGTTCATGTTCCCGCCCGACACGTCATCGATCTGGATGCCAATGGCGGGGTGGCCGGGCCATTTTGCAAACCGCCACGATAGTGTGGCGTCAATGGCATAGGCGGAAACAGGGCGTGTGGGCCCGTTTTTGGCGGCGCGGAATTCACCCCCCTGCCACATGGCGCCAACCGAAAACTCCAGCGGGCCTGCATTGCCCCATATGCGCGTGCCCGGCGTATCCCGGTGGGTGGACCCGGCAATGGCCCCCCCTGCCGCAGTGGGGAGGGAGCTGTTGGAAAGGATGGTCCCCAGATAAAACGTATCCACAAATATCTGGCTGTTACGGTTCATGAACTTGAAGCTGGGCACCGCATAGGACGTGTAGGCCCCGAACAGGCGTGAGTTCCAGCCCACCTGATCGTGGAACATGGCCGCAGGTGCTGTGTTGGTCAGGGTCAGGTAAAACCCGTCTATGCGGAAGTTTTTCCAAAACGCGTAGCCCCGCAGGCCGTTCCACGAATACGGCAGGGAGGGGTACACGCTGCCTGCGGTAAAGTAGGGCGGTGCGTCCAGAAATGTCATGCGGCCCGCCATGCCGCCAACGGTTGCATCCAGCACCTTGCCGCGCACTTCCACAAAGGCCTGTTGTGCGTCCAGCCTGCTGCGCCACCGCCCTCCGGCGTAGCCATAATAGTTTACGCCTGCGGCCTGCCCGCTCATGAGTTCCCCGTACAGGCGAACATGCTCGCCCAAGTGCAGGTCGCCCCCCACGTTCCAGCGGAAGTTGTTGCGGTAGGCGGGGTCTTTTTTGGTCGCGCCAAAGCCTGCGCGCTGGTCATAAAAATTATGTTGCCGAAAGTTGCCGCTCAAGGTCAGGTAAATATCGCCATCGGTGTTGAATGGAATGTATTTGAGCGCATCCATGGCATCCAGCCGGTTGCGTTTGTCGCGCAGGCTGGACCAATCCTCCGCCCAGCGGGACACGGCGTAATACCCCACGGTGCCAAACCCGGCAGCTGCCCCCGTATTGGCATTGAACACCCCCCACGGCCCCTGATGCAGAAGGGCAGTTGGCAGGGGTTTGAGTTCGAGTGACTGTGGCTGGCCATAAGCTTCGGGGCGGCTACTCAGGGGGGGCAGCAGGCGGCTGTCATCCCAAAAGCCATGTTTGGGGGCTTGGGTGGCTGGCGTGGGGGTAAGTGTCACGCGTGTACCCGTCACCTGTGCTGCCGTAGTTGCGGGCGTGGGGGCAGCAGGTGCGGCCTGCGGCACAGGGGCCTGTGTGTGCGGCATGTGTAGGTATGCGGCATTGGGTGCGGTTTCGGCCAGAGCGGGGGCTGCCCAAAGGCAGAGCAGGGCCGAACTGGAGGCCAGCATACCTGCGCGTGTGGGTATGATGGAGGCACAACAGGCCATACCGGACCGGGGGAGGCGGGGGGTGCCCCGTGCCTGTCCGGTATGGGTGTATTCGGTGATTACGGTCATGGGCCGAGTTCACTTCTTGTTATTTTTATAGGGCCGACAATTCATTCGTTTAACGAATGTCTTATATTAAGATTATTGCTATAAATGCGATTATGTCATATCGCATTTGCGTGTGCTGCATTCCTCTATAAAGGATGCAGCACAGGATTCCGATAAAAAAATTTGTAAAATGTCTTTGTTAGGCGACTATTTTTTCAAACTAATGTTAGAAAAAATACAACTCAGGCGGCATGTGCCCGGTTCTTGAGTGTGCGCAGGCAGGTTTGCGTGCGTGTGGCCAGTTTAATGTCATGCACCGTGGTGACCGCCTGTTCGGCCTGCACGCGCCATGCGGCAGACATGCCGGTGGGGGAGCAGATGTTGGCCGTGCTGCCAGCAGCAAGCAGGTTAATGTCGGTCGCACTCAATACTGTTGCAGGCTGGCGGGGGAGCAGAACCCGCATTGTGTGCACCAGTGTTCTGGCCGTGCTGGCATCGGTCTGTGGCAGAACGCCTGCCAGAATGCGGGCCGCTTCGGGCCTGCCCTGTGCAAGGGCGTGCATAACGCCATCCCACCCATGGGGGCGGGAGAGCGCTGTGGCGGTCTGGGCCACGCCATCATGGGTGGCCATGTACAGCACATGGTCCGTCCTGTCGCTTTGTGCGGAGGGGGGCAGGGGCTTGTCCTGTGTGGCCATAACGCACAACCCGGCGGACAGGCAGACAAGCAAAGCAGACAGAAGTGGGCGCAGTGGTCGCACGATGTGGGTTTCTCCCTTGGTGAGAGGGATAGTTGCACGGTGGAAAATGGCGCGGGCATGGCAAGGGCGTGGCATGGGTGCGAAAGGTTGCCCCGCCCGAGCGGGATGGCCTATAGGGTGCGGAACAGATCGGAAGGCGCGCACGCCGGGTTTATGGTCGTTCACCTTTGGCGGGATGATCGGATACGCCCCGTGCCCTGTTTTTCCTGATGCGTGATTTGGCTCGACTAAGGAATGAATGACATGAGCGCTTCTCTTTCAGCTTCAGAGATTACCCGCCTCCAGAGCGCGCTGCGCCGCCTGCTGGGTTCGCCCGAGCTGACCGTCAACCCGGCTCCGCGTGCGGGTATGTCGGTTGAACTGGCCGTAAAGGGCGAGGTGATCGGCACCATCCACCGTGATGATGAGGACGGAGACGTCAGCTACGCCGTGAACATGGTGGTGCTGGAAGAAGATCTGCCCCGCGCCTGAGCGAAGCACAATAAAGAAAAAAGCCAGTCTTCCCTAATGGAAGGCTGGCTTTTTTTTACACTCTTAAGGTGGCTTGTGTTCAGGCGTTGGAAGGGGCTGCTGACGCCTGCATGATCGGCTCGCGCCGCATGGGGAATTCCACGTTGGTAATTTTCCAGCCCCAGCCTTCAATCCGCAGTTCAACGCGCAGCGGGGTCTCACGCTCATGGCCGGGCAGGGGGAGTTCCATTACAAACTGGTCCAGCCGGTTGAAGTGGACAGATGCCCGCGTAACCAGAGAGGCAAACGACGGAGCCGTTGGCTGCGCTGTGGACGCCGTGGCAGGCAGGGCCTCATCCAGCAGTGTGCCAAGGTTTGCCGGTGTTACCGTCATATCCACCGCGTTGGAAACAGCGCTCGTTGCGAAGGAAGACCCGAATTCGGGCAGTTCGTCGGCTGCGGGCTGCGTGTTCAGGTGCAGGCCAGCCAGTGTCTGCCGCTTGAGGGAGGCATCAAGCGCGCCCCAGCTGATCATCTGGCCCAGTGCCGTAGCATTGTGGTGTTCCAGATCGGAGGCAACAGACCAAAGCGTGACAAAAGGGGAGGCCAGATACAGGCCGAACGAGGCAGCAGCCGTGGCAACACAAACCCGGCGCGCGGTCTGGTTGCGGGGCAGACTGGCTGGCCGGACGAAGGGTCCGGACTGGGTGGTGGTTGGCATGGTACACATTCCTCGTATGCGTTAGGTGCATTTCTTATAGACCAGATACACACATCTAACCAGATAATAATGTGTACGGTTCCATGCGTTATTACAAAAATATGACCTTTTGTTACACGGTGTTAGGCCATTTATAACGTGTTTGGCGGCTGTACTGTCCACAAGATGCTCAGGAGCGGGTAAAAGAGACCAATGAAGCTTGATCTCAGCGAAAATGAAATTCAGCGCTATTCTCGCCACATTCTGTTGCCCGAGGTCGGGGGCATAGGGCAGGTCGCGTTAAAGAACGCCTCCGTGCTTGTGGTTGGGGCTGGCGGGCTGGGCACACCGGTTGCGCTGTATCTGGCGGCGGCTGGCGTGGGCCGAATCGGTCTGGTGGATGATGATGTGGTGGAACTCTCCAACCTTCAGCGGCAGGTGCTGCACACCACGCAGGCCGTGGGGCAGAAAAAGGTGGAGTCCGCGCGTGAACGGCTGGATGCCCTGAACCCCGAAATTGTGGTGGAAACATGGGACATGCGCCTAAACGCCCAGAGTGCGCATGACCTTGTGGCCCGGTACGATCTTGTGTGTGACGGATGCGACAACTTTACCACGCGCTACGCGGTCAATGCTGCCTGTGTGCAGGCGGGCAAGGTGCTGGTGTCCGCTGCGGTGCAACGGTTTGAGGGGCAGTTGGCCACCTTCAGCCCTGCGCGCGGTGGGGGGTGCTACAACTGCCTATACCCCGCAACAGATGGGCAGGCAGCGGGCCTGAGTTGTGGGGAGGCTGGCGTTTTTGGCGCGGTTACGGGGGTTATGGGCACCTTGCAGGCCACTCAGGCGCTCAAGGAAATACTGGGCCTTGGCCACTCCGGCGTGGGACATTTGCTAATGTGGGATGCCCTGCGCATGAAGTTTACCACCATGACCCTGAGTGCCGACCCGGCCTGCCCGGTCTGTGGCGGAGGGCACGCACATGGCTGAGGCCACGGCCCAACCCTGCGATCTGGCGTTACTGATTGTAGAGGCCCGGTACGAGCGTATTCACGCAGCCTACATGCTGGCCGCAACGGCTATGGCCATGGGGCAGAGTGTGCTGCTTTTTGGCATGGGGGCAGGGGTTTGCGCCTTCTGCACAGACTGGAACGGGCTGGAGGATAGGGCTGCGGCCGATCTGCGCACACGCGCAGGCGTTGCCGGGCTGGATATGCTGCGGGATGCGGTGGCGGATATGGGGGCGACATTCATGGTTTGCGACTCCGGCGCAAAAACGCTGGGCGTTGGCGCATCGGACCTGCTGGCGGGGGTGCAAACCGTGGGGCTGCCCAGTTTTTTTGACCGGGCCGGCACCGCCAGACAACTGGTGTTCTAGCAGGCATGCCCTCAGGGTGGAGGCAGGTTTAATGCGGGTTAAGGTGCTTGTCCGTGTTGGTGAGGGGCGTAAAGTGCAGCAGGAAGTGCGCGCCCCCTCTTGCCCCCGCCTCGCTCTCTTGGCAGGGATGCAACCATGATGTGCACCTGCTCCTCTTTCCGGTTTCGTCTGCTTGCCTGCGTTGCGGGCTGCATGGCAGTTTTTTCTGGCATTACGGCCTCCGCCGGATTTGCGACAGATGGCGTGGCGCCGCCACTACATAAGCACCACAAACACACTTTGGCCGCGCCCCAGGCCACCCCCGCGCACAAGGCCGGTGCTGCCAAGGCCGCAGCCAAAAATGGTGTGGCGGATGCGGCAGGTGGCAAAAAAAGCAAGCACCATAAAAAGCATGTTCACGCTACGGCGCAGGCCAGCACGGTGCACCATGTGCCAGCACACCACCATGTAGCGGCCGTGGCCGCGGGGGCTGCTGTTGCTGGGGCTGCGGCCACAGCCGCAGGGGCTGCCGCATCACCCGATATGGCCGCACCAGATGCCGGTGTGCAGGGAGACCCCGCAAAAGGCAGCGTAACCGGCCTGCCCCTGCCACGTTACGCCGCCCTGCGCTCGGATGAAGTGAATATGCGGGCAGGGCCGGGGCAGCGTTTCCCCATTTTATGGG
Source organism: Acetobacter sp. (assembly GCA_047719095.1). Lineage (GTDB taxonomy): Bacteria > Pseudomonadota > Alphaproteobacteria > Acetobacterales > Acetobacteraceae > Acetobacter. The sequence goes on along the minus strand of JBDNSL010000030.1, from coordinate 13,965 downwards.
TCTATCATCGCCGGGGCATGCCGGTGCGGGTGGAACGCGAGTTTGATGTATGGCGTCTGGTGGAAGACCAGACCGGGCAAAAAGGCTGGATGCAGCAGGCAACCCTTGCCGGTGGGCGTGATTTTCTGGTTCCCGGAGAACCACCGGGGGATGAAACACCCATTCCCGCACAGGCTGGTAAGGACGGGGAAAAAGCCTTGCCCTCGGGCCATATGGATGCGCGGGTGCTGGCCAATGTTGGCAAGGCCGAAGACGCGGCAAAAATACCCGGTGTGGTGTTGATGCGCGCTACCCCCAGCGAGGATGCAGCCCTTGTGGCCGTGCTGCGGCCGGGTACGGTTGGTTCGGTCAAGGAGTGTGCGGCGGCGGCTGCGTGGTGCAGGGTGTCGGTCAAGCAATATACCGGATGGGTGCCCCGTCAGGCCATATGGGGTGTGGACGCCGAAGACGTGATCAGCCCGTCCTGATCGTTCTGGCGGACAGTCAAGGAGGAATGGGTTCAGATGTCTCTTGTCACAACGCCAGACCATAGCAAAACGGAAGGGGCACTGTGTCGCACCAAAATTGTTGCGACCCTTGGCCCCGCCTCCTCCGATTACGCAACAATCCGCGATCTTGCCTTGGCAGGGGCGGATGTGTTTCGCTTCAATTTCTCTCACGGCACCCATGCCGACCACGCCAGCCGCCACGGGCTTGTCCGGCGGGTTGAGGCAGAACTTGGCCGCCCGATTGGCATTCTGGCCGACATGCAGGGGCCAAAGCTGCGTGTCGGGCAGTTCAGGGATGGCAAGGTGGTGCTGGTAGCAGGGGCCACATTCCGCTTTGACCTGTCGGACGAGGCAGGGGATGCCACACGTGTGCAACTCCCCCACCCCGAAATTATCAAGGTGGCAACACCCGGCAGCCGTTTGTTGATGGATGATGGCAAGCTGGCCGTTGTGGTGGAGCAGGTTGGCCCGGACTGGCTGCAAACACGGGTGGAAACAGGCGGCCCTCTTTCGGACCATAAAGGCGTGAATGTGCCCGATGTGGCCCTGCCCATTCCTGCCCTGACCGAAAAGGACAGGGTAGATCTGGCCTACGCGCTGGAGTTGGGGGTGGACTATATTGCCCTCTCCTTTGTGCAAAGGCCTGAGGACATGCTTCTTGCCCGCGCGCTTGTGGGCGAACGGGCAGCTCTGCTGGCCAAGCTGGAAAAACCGCAGGCGGTGGACAATCTGGCTGCCATTTTGGAACTGAGCGATGCGGTTATGGTGGCCCGGGGCGACCTTGGCGTGGAACTGCCGCCCGAGAGCGTACCCCTTATTCAAAAACGTATCATCCGCGAGGCGCGTAGGCTGGGCAAACCCGTGGTTGTGGCCACCCAGATGCTTGAAAGCATGATTGCGGCCCCCACCCCCACACGGGCCGAGGCATCGGATGTGGCCGCGGCAGTGTTTGATGGGGCCGATGCGGTCATGCTCTCGGCGGAATCGGCAGCGGGGCAATACCCGCGTGAAGCTGTGCGGATTATGAACCGCATTTTGTGGCGGGTGGAGCAGGATGCAGGCTGGCAGGCCCATATGGCCGCTGCCCGCCTGACCCCAGAAGATTACGTGGCCGACGCCATAGCCGGTGCCGCCCAGCAGGTTGCGGCCACACTCCATGCCCCCGCCATTGTGGCGTATACCCACAGGGGTGCCACGGCCATGCGTATTGCGCGTGAACGCCCGACCTGCCCGGTGCTGGGGGTTACGCCAACGGCGCAGGCCGCCCGGCGGCTTGCCCTTGTGTGGGGGGTGCGCGCTTTTGTCAGCCCACCCCATACAGCCGCCACCACGGTAGAGCAGATGGTGGGCGATGCGCTGGATGTTGTGGCCCGCGCACAGGTTGGCTCCACGGGGGATTCGGTAGTGATTGCCGCAGGGGTGCCCTTTGGTGTGAGTGGCTCGACCAACCTGCTCAGGGTTGCCAGAATTCCCTGAGCGGTATGCATGGGGCAGGTGCCTCAGTTGGTGGTGACAGGCCCTGTGCAGCAAGGTATGTCCGGGGGGCGGAACCGGGCAGGGGGCGTATAGTCGGCCTGCTGGCATGGTAAGGCACAAGGGGCTCAGATGGTAACCTCAGTACGGAACGGGTTGGTCAGGCGGAATGTGCTCAAGGGGTTGTCGGGCCTGTCTGCGGGCCTGCTACTCCCCCGCGCGGGGGCATGGGCTGCGGATGCGGATGCACCCGGTATGGCCCTTCCTCCCGATGTGACCACCCACCCTCCACGCCAGTGGGGGGGAGATGCCCCCCCGTCCTACGCGCCCGACCCCGATGTGGTGGTGATCGACCGCTCCTTCCGCGATCTGGTAAGTGGCAACGCCACCATCCACCGCGTGTGGGACCAGGGTGCATGGCTGGAAGGCCCCGCATGGTCGGCCGAGGGGCGTTACCTTCTGTTCAGTGATACGGTGACAAGTCGGCAGTACCGCTATTTGTGGGAGACGGGGGAGGTTACGGTTTTCCGCCCCGAATCCTACCATTCCAACGGCAATACGTTTGACTATCTGGGCCGCCAGATATCGTGTGAACATTTTTTGCGCCGCGTTGTGCGGTGGGAGCACGATGGCTCCGTGCATGTGGTGGCCGACCATTTTGAGGGCAAACCCCTAAGCTCCCCCAATGATGTCATTGCCCACCCCGATGGCAGCATCTGGTTTACCGACCCCGGATACGGAGACAGCGTTGCCGAAGGCCATGCCGATGCCGCCGGGGGCGAGGGCAACCCCGATGGCCGTATTCGCTGGCGGGTGGGGGAAGAACTGATCGGGGCTGTGGGCGGTATGCACAAGCAGCCCGACCACACGTTCCGGGTGGACCCATCGGGCCGGATTGATGTGGTGCTGACGCAGGAGCAACTGCCCAACCCCAACGGGTTGTGCTTTTCGCCCGATTTTTCGCACCTGTATGTTATTTCTACCGGGCGGCAGAGTGGTGCTGGCGGGCATGATGGAGACCTGTCCGTGCACGAATTTGATCTGCACAGACAGGAATTGCCCCTCTCCAACCCCCGCCTGTTCACCAATATGCGCTTTGAGGGGGTGCAGATGATCCCCGACGGGCTGAAAGCCGATATTTACGGCAATCTCTGGTGTGGGGTTGGTGGGCCACTGGGCCTGTGCGGGGTGTTTGTTTTTAACCCCGAGGGACATCTGATCGGGCGTATCCGCCTGCCCCACGGCGTGTCCAACCTGACCTTTGGCGGCCCCAAGCGGGACTGGCTGTTTATGTGCGCGGGGGAGTCGCTCTACCGCTTGCAGGTCAACACGCAAGGTGCAGGCCCAGCCTGAGCTAAAAGCTACGCTGGCAGGCTCAGACGCTTTTTTTCAAAACCAGTGGCAGCAGGGCAAACAGCCCGCACAGGGTGGCGGCAAACAGGGCCAGCCCGTGGGGGCTTGCCTGCATGGCCGCAGCACTTATGGCGGGGCCGGTAAAGCTGCCCACCCCCCACGCCAGTGAGCACAGCGCGTAAATGGCAATCAGGTCTCCATCGCGGTAGCGGTTGCCCGCGGCGGCCATGGCAACAGAGTACAGGCTGGCAAACGCGCCATCCCAGACAAACAGCAACGGGTAGGCAAAGGCTGGATGGCGCATGGCCATGGGCCACAGCAGGGCGCCACCACAGGCCAGAAGGGCCAGTACAATCAGCACGGCACGGCGGTTTGTGCGGTCCCCCACCCAGCCAATGGGCACCTGCATGACCGTAGCCCCCAGCAGCATAATGCTGAGCAGCAGGGTGGCTGCACGTTCGCTCCAGCCCGACTGTATGGCGTAGAGTGCAAAAAAGGATGTGGCCGCCCCGTCCAGCATGGCAATCAGCAATGTGGCGGTAATGGCTATGGGGGCCAGTAGCAGGTAGCGCCGCAGCCGGTGCCGTGTTGGCGGAACCGGGGGCGGGGCCACCATCCATGGTGTCAGGGTGAGTGCTGCGCCAAGGAACAAAATGGCGGCCGTGCCAAAAAAAGGCAGGTTGCCCTGTCTGCCTGTCATGCTCAGCAGTGCTGGCCCCATGGCAATGCCAACCGAAAGCAGCGTGCTGTACAGCCCCATTACGCGGCCACGGGCGTGGTTGTCCGTGATCTGGTTCAGCCAGCTTTCAGACAAAACCAGAATAACCTCGCAAAATGCGCCCAGCAGAATACGCAGCGGAAACCATGGCCAGATGGACTGGCTGAGCGGAAAAAGCAGCAGCGTGGCCCCCCCGCCCACCAGAGCCAGAACAATGGCGCGCCGTGGCCCAAGCCGTGTGGCCAGCCGGGGCATAAAAGGGGCAATGGCCAGTGCCCCCAGCGCATGCATCATGCTGTTGGCCGCCACCATGCCCGCACCATAGCCCCGGTCGGTCAGGTCCAGGGTAAACAGGGGCGCGCCCAACCCCATGACCAGACCAAAAACCAGCCCCAGAGCACTCAGGGTTGCGGTGGGCAAAACATGGATGCGTGATGTCTGGGGTGTTGCGTGGCCCGGCATGCGGTCCTTCCGGCGGGTTGGCGTTATGGGGGCAGGTGGTGTGTGCAAGGTGTCGGGTTGTGGCGGTGTTGGGCTGCACGCTGGGGGCGCGTGGGCTGTTAAACAAAGGTAAATGCGGAGTCGCAGAGGTATTTTGCCTCTGCGCAAAGGCCGTCTGGCCTGTAGCGTAGCACTCTGGTTCTGACGCACGCATGGCTCAGGTCAACCCCCATGCGGGGCGGACATAAGAATTTTACGTGCATTCTGGTGCCGGGAGGGCTATCTGTCGGCCACGCAAACACCACAGCGATCGCTGCCCGCCCTTTCAAGCATGAAGGTGGCGGTACGGCGCGCAGGAGCAATCAGGCCGACTTCATGGATATCCGCAATATCGCCATCATTGCACACGTCGATCATGGCAAGACCACTCTCGTTGACGAACTGCTGAAACAGTCTGGCTCTTTCCACGAGCATCAGCACGTTGCTGAACGCGCCATGGACAGCAATGATCTGGAACGTGAGCGTGGTATTACCATTCTGGCGAAATGCACGTCTGTTGTGTGGAAAGACACCCGCATCAACATTATCGACACCCCCGGACACGCCGACTTTGGCGGGGAAGTGGAACGTATTCTGAGCATGGTGGACGGCGCGGTTGTGCTGGTCGACTCTGCGGAAGGCGCTCTGCCCCAGACCAAGTTCGTTGTGGGCAAGGCTCTGGCCCGTGGGCTCAGGCCGATCGTGGTCGTGAACAAGATCGACCGTGGCGACGCCCGCCCCGACGAAGTGCATAACGAAGTGTTCGACCTGTTCGCAGCCCTTGGTGCGAATGACGAACAGCTCGACTTCCCCATGCTGTACGCCTCTGGCCGTCAGGGCTGGGCCGATCTGGAACTGGAAGGGGCCCGCAAGGACCTCAGCCCCATGTTCGACCTGATTATCAAGCATGTGCCTGCTCCCGTGCTGGACAAGGAAAAGCCGTTCGCCATGACGGCCACAATCCTTGAAAACGACAACTTCCTCGGGCGTGTGCTCACCGGTCGTGTCGAACAGGGCCGTGCCCGCATGAACATGCCGGTCAAGGTGCTGCGTGCGGACGGTTCCGTGGTTGAAACAGGCCGCCTGACCAAGCTGCTCTCCTTCCGTGGCCTTGAACGCGTTGCGGTTGAGGAAGTGGAAGCAGGGGACATCGTGGCTGTGGCCGGTCTGTCCGAAGCCACCATTCCGGACACGATTGCCGCCCCCGAAGTGACCGAACCGCTGCACGCCATTCCGGTTGACCCGCCGACCCTGTCCATGACCTTCCGCCTGAACGATGGCCCTCTGGGTGGCCGTGAAGGCAAGAAGGTGACGTCCCGCCAGATTCGTGACCGTCTGTTCAAGGAAACCGAAAGCAATATTGCCATTCGCGTGACCGACAGCCCCGAAAGCGAAGCGTTTGAAGTGGCTGGCCGTGGTGAACTTCAGCTTGGTGTGCTGATCGAAACCATGCGCCGTGAAGGGTTTGAACTGACCATCGGTCGTCCGCGCGTGCTGTTCCGCACGAACGAAGAAACCGGTGAACGTGAAGAACCGTACGAAGAAGTCACCATTGACGTGGACGAACCCTATTCCGGCGTGGTCGTGGAGAAAATGTCTCTGCGTAAGGGCCAGATGCAGGACATGCGTCCCTCCGGTGGCGACAAGGTTCGTCTGACCTTCATCATCCCCTCACGCGGGCTGATCGGTTATCACGGCGAATTCCTGACCGACACACGCGGCACGGGTATCATGAACCGTCTGTTCTTCGGGTATCAGCCCTACGCTGGCACCATTGAAGGGCGCCGCAACGGCTCGCTGATCTCGGCTGAAGATGGTAACACCACAACGTATTCGCTGTTCTCCCTGCAAGAACGTGGCACGTTGTTCGTGGATGCTGGCGAAAAAGTTTACGTCGGCATGATCATTGGCGAGCATTCGCGTGAAAACGATCTGGAAGTAAACCCGGTTCGTGAAAAGAAGCTGACCAACATGCGCGCATCCGGCAAGGACGAAGCTCTGATGCTGACTCCCCCCCGCCGTATGTCGCTGGAACAGGCTATTGCTTACATTGAAGATGACGAACTGGTGGAAGTTACACCTTCGGCCATTCGTCTGCGTAAGCGCTACCTTGATCCCAATGAGCGTAAAAAGCGGTCCAAAAGCCGCGAAGGCTGAGTGAGTGGGGGCCACGCGCAAGCGTGGCCCTTGTTCTTTGGTCCGTTGGATACGGGGAATATGTGGCAAGGATCATTTTTTTTGGGCGTATTACAGGCCTGAAAACTTTGCAACGACCCCCGATATCAAGGAAAACCGCCCGTTTGAGGCGGTTTTTTGTTTTGGCGTCAGCTAAATATGGCAAAAATGTGGCGCGAGTGCGTTAAACTCATAATATGTGTAAATATTGCGCAAATTTTAAACGCAGACGGCCTGTTTGTGCCGTGATATGCATGAAATCAGAAACCGGCTGAAGGCTTTACGCACGGTTGACCGTAGTAAAGCCTAAGGAAATTCTGGTCGGTTGTATTGGAGATTTAAGAAATGATTTCTCGTCGTCTGCTCGCAGCTCTTTCCACCGTTGCCCTGATGGGCGCCGCTGTTCCTTCTTTCGCTCAGGACGCTGCTGCTCCTGCTGCACCGGCTGCTGCTGCTCCCGCCGCTCCTGAAGCCGCTGCTCCTGCTGCTGCTGAAGAAGGCAAGAAAGCCGAAAAGCATGCCAAGCACGCTGGCAAGCACGGTGGCAAGCACCACGGTAAAAAAGGCGCAAAAGGTGAAGCTGCTCCGGCTGCTGAATCCGCTCAGTAATTCTTCCGTACTTCTGGGAGGGGCGGCGTAAGCCCCCCACCCGCAGGACGGAGGCGTGAGTGCCTTAAGTTAGAAGGGCCAGAGAGTTTACTCTCTGGCCCTTCTGCTATGGTGGGGCTGTAACAGTTTAACTGTAACGGCTTAAAGCCAGATCAAGGGCCGAGATATCGGTCTTGCGCCCATCAATCATATCGGCAATCAGGCGGCCTGAGCCACATGCCATGGTCCAGCCAAGGGTTCCGTGGCCGGTGTTAAGCCACAGATTGCCAAATGGCGTTGCCGGGCCAATAACCGGGGTGCCATCAGGCGTGCAGGGGCGCAGGCCGGTCCAGTAGGTGGCCGCACTCAGGTCGCCGCCGCCATATAGTTCGGAAAAAGAGAGTTCGAGCGTTTCCCGCCGGTCGGGGCTGAGCTTGAGGTTGTAGCCCGTCAGTTCCGCCGTGCCGCCAACCCGTATCCTGTTGCCCAGCCGTGTGATGGACACCTTGTAGGTGGCATCATTGACTGTTGCTGTTGGTGCGTGGCTTTCATCGGTCAGGGGGAGGGTCAGGGAGTAGCCTTTAACGGGGTACACCGGCAGGTGCAGGCCAAGTGGGCGCAGCAGGCGCGCACTATAGCTGCCCAGCGCCATAACATAGGCATCCGCACTCAGGTGCCCCGCACTGGTCCGGACAGACACAACGCTGTCCGCCGTTGCATCCAGCCCCTGCACGGTGGTGTTGTAAAGAAAGCGCACCCCCTTGGCCTCCGCCATGCGGGCAAGCCTTTGGGTAAAGATATACGCATCTCCCGACTGGTCCTTGGGCAGGAACAGCCCACCTTTAAGCAGGTGGGCTGCATGGCGCAGGCCCGGTTCGTGCTCCAAAATGTCGTCAACGCCCAGTAACTGGTGGGGAATGCCGCTTTCGGCCAGCAGGCGCATGTCGCGCTGGATTTTGCTGATCTGCGCGTCGGTCCTGAAAAGCTGGATCAGCCCTTGCTGGCGGTCATCAAAGGTCATGCCGGTTTCCTCACGCAGCGCGTCAAGGCAGTCCCGGCTGTATTCAGCCACGCGCAGCATCCGCGCCTTGTTGAGCGCGTAGGACTGGGCATTGCAGTTTTTGAGCAGTTGCCGAATCCAGCGCAGCATGGCCATGTCCAGCCGTTTGCGAATAACCAGCGGGCTGTGGCGCGGGTTGGTCATCCACTTCATGGCCTGCCATGGCAGGCCGGGGGCCGCCCACGGTGTGGAATACCCGGGCGAGACCTGCCCGGCATTGGCAAAAGATGTTTCCTGAGCGGGGGCGGGTTGGCGGTCAATGACGGTTACGTCGTGCCCCAGAGCGTTCAGGTACCAAGCGGACGTTACGCCAACAACACCTGCGCCAAGGATAATGATTTTCACGGCTTCATCCTTATAGGAGGATGGGAGAGGTTTTCTCCCGCCAGTATGGAACCGGGGCCTGCTGCGGGCCCCCCTTTGCTGACTTACCCCGCAAAGGGGGTGGTATTATGGCAGCCCGCGTACGAAGGCCGGGTTTACAATTTACGGGGCAGGCACGCCTTTGCTGGTCGAATATTCAAAGTGCAAAGCCTGCTCGGGGTAAATAATGGGGTGGATGGCGTGGGCCGCCATTGCGGCTTCGCTAAAGCCTTGCAGGATCAGCTTCAGCTTGCCCGGATAGGTGGCCACATCCCCAATGGCAAAAATGCCTGCAAGGCTTGTCTCGCAATTGGAGGGGGTTACGGGAATGGTGGAGCGCTGGGTGTCCATACCCCAGCGGGCAACGGGGCCAAGGTCGGTCGCCAGACCAAAAAACGGCAGCAGAACATCCGCATCCAGCGTGCGGGTGGCGCCGTCCATGTCAATGACGTCTACACCACTCAGCGCGCCTTCTGCGCCACGCAGGCCGTGAAGCTGGTAGGGGACCACTTTTTTAATCTGTCCGGCGGCTACGGCTTCCTCAAGCTGGCGCAGGCTTTCTGGCGCGCCACGGAAGCGGTCGCGGCGGTGCACCAGATAAAGCTTGGCCGCTGTGTCTTTGAGCGAGAGCGCCCAGTCCAGCGCGGAATCTCCACCACCGGCAATGACAATGCGCTTGCCCTCAAAGTCCGCCTTGCGGCGTACGTAGTATTGTACAGCGCCACTTTCTTCATACTCGCCCAGTCCCTCCAGTGGGGGGCGGTTGGGGCCAAAGGCACCGGCACCGGCAGCAATAATGACCGCCTTGGCGCGCAGGTTGGCACCTTTGTCGGTGGTGAGTGTAAAGTCACCCCGCTGGCCGCTTAAGCCCTCCACCCGGTGCTTGAGCAGGCGGGGAATGTCGAACGGGGCAATCTGGCGTTCCAGATTGGCAATCAGTTCGGCCCCTTCCACTGCGGGGCAGGCGGGAATGTCGTAAATCGGCTTTTCGGGGTAGAGGGCGGCACACTGGCCACCCACTTCTGGCAGCACATCAACCAGCACACAGCGCAGGCGCAGCATGGCGCATTGGAAAGCGGCAAACAGCCCGGCCGGGCCTGCCCCTATAATGGCAACGTCTGTTTCTGCGGGGGTGTCTGACATGCGCAGGGTCCTGCTCTTGAGGTTATGCTTGGATTCAAAGCCCTGTTTTGCGTCAGCGCCGGTTTGGACGCAATGGCAAATGGCATGTTCGCAAGCATATTTGGGCAAGGCCGCAGCGGTTGTGGATGGGGGGCAAAAAACAGGCCCGGAGTATCCGGGCCTGCTGGGGTGGATCAGGCCTTGGCCAGTTCCTTTTTCAGGCGTTCGTCCAGCACGTCCAGGAAGGGCTGGGTGTCCAGCCATTGGGCGTCCTTGCCAACGAGCAGGGCCAGATCCTTGGTCATCTGGCCAGCTTCAACCGTATCAATGCACACTTTTTCCAACGTGTTGGCAAAGTGGACTACGTCTGGCGTGTTATCAAACCGTCCGCGATAGGCAAGGCCACGAGTCCATGCAAAAATGGAGGCAATGGGGTTGGTGCTGGTGGGTTTGCCCTTCTGGTGTTCGCGGTAATGGCGGGTGACTGTACCGTGGGCGGCTTCGGCCTCCACCACATCCCCCGAGGGGCTGAGCAGGACAGATGTCATCAGGCCAAGGCTGCCAAAGCCCTGGGCCACAATGTCGCTCTCCACATCGCCATCGTAGTTTTTGCAGGCCCATACGTAGCCACCGGGCCATTTGAGCGCGCAGGCCACCATGTCATCAATCAGGCGGTGTTCGTAGGTTAGGCCCAGTTTTTCAAATTCGGCCCTGAACTCGTTTTCATACACCTGTGCGAACACATCCTTGAACATGCCGTCATAGGCCTTGAGGATGGTGTTCTTGGTGGACAGATAAACCGGCAGTCTGCGGTCCCGCCCGTAGGAGAGGGAGGCACGGGCAAACCCTTCGATGGATGCCTGCGTGTTGTGCATGCCCAGTGTAACGCCAGGTCCCTTGAAGTCATGCACATCCAGCGTAATGGGGGCATCCCCGTTATCGGGCACATAATTCAGGGTGACTTTGCCGGGGCCGGGAATTCTGGTTTCCGTTGCGCGGTAAATGTCCCCATAGGCGTGGCGGCCGATGACAATCGGCTTGGTCCAGTGCGGGACAAGGCGCGGTACGTTGGAGCAGATGATCGGCTCGCGAAAAATGGTGCCATCAAGAATATTGCGGATGGTGCCATTGGGCGAGCGATACATTTTTTTCAGCCCGAACTCGCTCACCCGCGCTTCATCAGGGGTGATGGTCGCGCATTTGACCGCAACCCCGTAGCGCTTTGTGGCCTCGGCGGCATCGACCGTAACCCGATCATCGGTTGCGTCGCGGTGCTCGATACCCAGATCGTAGTATTTGAGGTCAATATCCAGATAAGGCAGGATCAGACGTTCGCGGATGAAGTGCCAGATGATACGGGTCATTTCATCCCCGTCCATTTCCACTACCGGGTTTTTGACCTTGATTTTAGCCATGATTACCAATCCATTTCCGACATGGTTTTCTTGTTTGTTTTCATCAATGCTGCGCAATATGTATGAGCGTCATGCGCTGTATGGATTGAACAGCTTGGCGCTGCCGTAAACAGCCCAGCACTTCACATTCCGGACAGGAATGGTCGGAATTTTGGTGGTATCTGGCAGGAAAAGTGGGTTTTAGGCAGGTTTTCCCTGCCTGATCACATTCCGGTCAGGGGCATGGCAAAGCCCTGCTGGCGGGCAGCCGCGGCCTGTAATCAGTTCAGGCAGTATGTCTGGAGAGTATTCTGGAGATAACGCGGCTTAGGTGCCAGATCAGGGCTAGAGTGCCCAGCCCGCCTGTTATCAGAATAGCAGCATGAACCCAGGAAATACGGGCATTTGCGACAGAGGAAAAACTCTCCGCCGTTAAGGCCCCCAGAGTAATATAGCCCAACAGGGCAGGGAGTGATGCCAGCGTGCCAATCATATAGGCCCGCAAGGAGAGGGTGCTCATGCCAAGGGCGTAACTGGTGACCGAAAAGGGCATGATGGGGGACAGGCGGAAAAGACAGGCAATTTTCCACCCTTCGGCCGAGAGAACCTTATCAAGTTTGTCCAGCTTGGCATTTTTGCGCAAAATGCGCTGAATAAAGCCCCGCAGGAATGTGCGCGACAACCCAAACGAGATCAGTGCGCCAATAAGGGTTGCGGGAGCGGAGAGCAAAAACCCTCCCACAATGCCGTAGGCCGCCCCAATACCCATTGCCGTGGCCGAGGCGGGCAAAATACCGCACAAAGCCACGGTAATCTGGATGAGTTCACACAGCACCCACCCACGCCACGGGCTACCCTGCTGGGCAATGGCCGTTATGGAATGGATGGTCGCCTGAATGTTATTGGGGCGGAAAAAGAAGAGGCCCGAACAAAAAACTACAAAAGCAAATAAAAAAAGGACAATTTTGGAGCTTATGTTACGGCTCTCATTCAGAAGTGTTTTGCTTTTATAGTTGTTTGAGGGGGGAATCATTTTTTGAAAATTTTATTATGGTAAATACCAAGGCGGTGCAGGCGATACGCTGCCGATGTCTTGAGCACGCCCAGACCGTATTTAACACTGCGGCGGAAGTTGATGGATGATGCCTCTGCAAAATAGCGGGTCGGGCAGGAAATTTCACCAATGGTAAACCCGGCATTAACAACCTGTGCGAGCATCTGGTTGTCAAAAACAAAGTCGTCGGAGCAGAGGTCAAGAGGGAGAGCTTCCAGTACTTCCCTGCGCCAGCCACGGTACCCTGTGTGGTATTCGGACAGCTTGGCATTCATCAGAATGTTTTGTGTCAGCGTTAAAGCCCGGTTTGCCACATATTTGTAAAGGGGCATGCCACCTTGCAGTGCCCCTTTGCCCAGAATGCGCGATGCAATGACAACATCGTAATGGCCCGATGTCAGCATGGCGGTCATGGCGCGGATCAGGCGTGGGGAATACTGGTAGTCGGGATGCAGCATGATAATAATGTCCGCCCCCCGTGCGAGCGCATTTTCGTAGCAGGTTTTCTGGTTCCCGCCGTAACCGCGATTTTTATCATGCTGGATAACATGGATGTTCAGAGAGCGTGCCAGTTCTACTGTGCCGTCCTTGCTGGCATCATCGGTCAGAATGACGTCATCGACGATGTCCATCGGAATTTCGTCATATGTTTTTTGCAAGGTTTTCTCTGCGTTATACGCAGGCAGGACGACTGCAATCCGCTTTCCATCCATCATGGAATATTAAGTCTTTCTATCTAAATTTAAACAACTCGTATTCTTTATCAGTCGAATAAACAATTTGTGCCAAATTGCCTAGGCTCGAGGCTCATTTTTTGGGGGGTGCTTCGCAGCATGCAGCTATGTGGGGTGCGGGTAGGGCTGTAGCGGCCCGGCTGTTGCATCTGGCGTTCGCATGCCCCGGTCTTTGGGGGTGCGGCCATTATCCAGATTTTGTGGCGTTTATACGCGCCTGTCATTCGCAGGGTGCTGCCCGGAGCAGCAGTTTAACAGGTATGACCTTAAGGGGAGGCAGGGACAGGCTGCAAAATAGGGTCCAGTGGCGCGGTCATCTGGGCCTTTTGTTGCTGTATGGCCGAGTTTTCCTGCTCCTCAATCAACCCGATCTCGCTGCCGAACTGGTCGGGCGTATACAGCCCTTCGCGTAGGTGCTGGGCGGCTTCCACGCCTTTGGAGGCGCCTTCCATGTAAATCGGGGCGTATGGGCCGTAAGCCTGACGGCCATATTTTTGCGTAGCTTTGGCAAGGCAGGTCATCAGCTTGCTCATGTTGCCTTGCGCCACTTGCCCGGGGCGCGTCTGGTAGGTGTCCAGACAGATCTGTTTGGCCTGATATAATGGGGATTCAGCCGAGGGTGTGTTCGGTGGCGGCACGGTAGCCGTACAGGCCGCGAGTGCGAGCAGGGCGAGCAGGCTTATGGGGGGCAACGTGCTTTGCATGGTTTGTTCTTAGGCCATTGCCGCGGTGTAGGAAAACACGACGTGGAGGGATTCTGGCCTGAGCAGAGGTTTTATCTGCGTTTTGTGCGCGGCTACACGATATGGCAGGCGTGTAAGACCTGCCCGTGAAAGGCCAGTCAGTGCGCGCAAATACGGATCAGGCGAGCCTGATTGCATTGCGTGGTTTTATTTTTTAAGGAAAATTATATGCTGGGGCGAACGACGGGACTTGAACCCGCGACCACCGGTACCACAAACC
>JBDNSL010000029.1:0-26298 GCA_047719095.1 Acetobacter sp. | reverse complement strand
ACACCCCCTTGCCCACACCCCGGGCGGGACATCCCACCAAAGCCAACCCGCCCGCAGCCCATGGTACGGGCAAAGACCCCACGCAGCCCCCCCACCACGCCCAGACCAAAGACACACCCAAAACCCCCACGGAGGGAAGCCGAGATGAATGACAGCGCGCACTCCCCAGCTTCCCCCGAGCTTAGTCTTGCTGATCGCCTGCACAAAAAACGGACCAACGCCCCGGCCAGTTCCACACTACGCATGAGTGGGGGGGCAGGCTCCGTACCCCTGCCGCCAAGCGAGCGCAACAAGCGCCCCCACACATGGCGCAACGGCTACAGTGCGGTACTCGACATTGGGTCCACCAAAATTACCTGCCTGATCGGCAAGGGCGAACCCAACGGCATGCTGCGTGTGGCAGGCTATGGCTGGCGCCGCTCCGCAGGTGTACGCAATGGGGCCATTACCGAGTTGCAGGAGGCCGAGGCCGCCATACGCGCAACCGTGGCTCAGGCCGAAAACATGGCCGAGCGCACTATAGACAAGGTTGTTGTCAACCTGTCGTGCGGGCATCCGGCCAGCCGTCTGTTCAATGTCCGCTGGCCCATTGGCGGGCGGGTGGTCACAGAGGCGGATATCCGCCGTGTGGTCACAGAGGGGCGCGTGCAGGCCACCGTGCAGGGGCGCGAGGTCATTCACACCCTGCCCATCGACTTTACGGTCGATGATACGGAGGGCGTGTCCGACCCAAGGGGGCACCTGTGCGAAACGCTCAAGGCGCGCCTGCATATTATTGACGCAGCCACCACCGCCCTGCTGAACCTTGAAACCGTTCTCAGCCGTGCCGAACTGCGGATGGAAGCCCTTGTCTCCTCCCCCCTCGCATCGGGGCTGTCCGTGCTGGACGCGGATGAGCGCGACCTTGGCACAACCATTGTGGACATGGGCGGGGGCACCACATCACTTGCGGTGTTTGGCGAAGGCCAGATCCTGCATACGGCCCAGATTGGTGTGGGGGGGCTGCATGTTACGCGTGATATTGCCCGTGGCCTTGGCACATCGCTCGACAATGCCGAACGGCTGAAAACCGTTTACGGCAGCGCCGATCTGGCCTCCGATGTGGAGGACGATATTCTGACCGTGGAACTGCTGGGCAATGATGTGCCCCATTTTGAGCAGATATCGCGCGCACAGCTTGGCCGCATCATCCGCCCCCGTATGGAGGAAACGCTGGAACTGGTGCGCGAAAAACTGGATGGCGCGGGCCTTGGCATGGCCGCAAGTGGGCGCATTGTGCTTACGGGTGGTGGCTCCCTGCTGGATGGAATCCGCCCGCTGGCCGAGCGTATTCTGGGGGTGCCGGTCAGTGTTGGCCGCCATTCCGGCCCCGGCTTTACCCGCTCGGTCCGTCTGGGCCGCCCCAAGAATATTGCAGGTCTGCCAGAAGATACCGCAGCCGCTGCGGGCTTTGCCACAGCCGCCGGGCTGCTGTTCTGGGCGGCCAGTGCGGAGCGCCCGTTCAGCGATGTGGAATTCCGTGAAGCAGCCCCAAGCGGTTTTTTACAAAAACTGGTTGCTTTTATTCGTGAGAGGGTTTGATTTGCCTCTCAAAAGCTTGGTAAACTATCCGCAATCTTATACACCCCGCCCCCGTTAACCCGCCGCAGTCCGGGAGAGACACATGACACTCAACCTAACCGTTCCACCCCAGACTCATGCCGATTTTTCGCCCAGGATAACCGTTATAGGCGTCGGCGGCGGGGGGACGAACGCGGTTGACAACATGATTGCCTCCAACCTGCAGGGTGTGGAGTTTGTTGTCGCCAACACCGATGCGCAGAGTCTGGCCAAAAGTCTGGCCGACAGCCGCATCCAGCTTGGCCCGCACCTGACCCACGGCCTTGGCGCAGGAGCCAAGCCCGAAGTGGGCCGTGCCGCGGCGGAAGAAGCGGCGGACGAAATTGCCCGCTATCTGGACGGCGCACATATGGTGTTCATCACCACCGGCATGGGTGGTGGCACGGGTACGGGTGCGGCGCCGGTTATTGCCCGCATGGCGCGTGAGCGGAACATTCTGACCATTGGCGTGGTCAGCAAGCCCTTCGCCTACGAAGGCAAGCGCCGCGCACGTGTGGCGGATGAAGGTATTCAGGAACTTCAGCAGTATGTTGATACGCTGATTGTCATTCCCAACCAGAATCTTTTCCGTATCGCCAACGAACGCACCACCCTGCGTGAAGCCTACAAGCTGGCTGACGAAGTTTTGAACATGGGCGTGCGTGGGGTTACCGACCTCATGATGGAACGCGGTTACGTCAACCTCGACTTTGCCGACATCCGCAGCGTTATGGCGGAAATGGGCAAAGCCATGATGGGTACGGGCGAGGCCGAGGGCGACAACCGCGCGGTGGAGGCAGCCGAAGCCGCCATTTCCAACCCGCTGCTTGAAGACACCTGCATGGCCACAGCCAAGGGGCTGCTGGTCAATGTGACCGGTGGCGAGGACATGACCTTCTTCGAAGCCGAGGAAGCCTTCAACCGCATCTGCCGCGAAGTGCCAGAAGACGCAAACATGATCTTTGGCACGGTCATTGAAGAAAAAATGAGCGGGCGCGTGCGCGTGTCCGTTGTGGCAACAGGTATTGACGTGCCCTCCAGCGGAGCGGAACGCCCCCATCTGGCAGCGGTGGAAAAAGACCCCCAGCCAGAGCAGGCCCAGCCTTACGCTGCCCCCAGCACATACCCTAACGCCCCCCCGGCCGCACAGGTGCAGCCCACCATGGCGGAACAGCAGCCCGCAGCCCCGCAGCCTCAGCCGCAGCAGGCCTATGCACCACCTCCCGGCCATGCCGCACCTCCGGCACATTCGGTGCCCGGTCAGGTGGCAGCCGCCGCCGCACAGCCGCGCCAGCCTGCCCCGGCCCCAACGCCTGCCGCATCCAAACATGCCAACCTGTTCAGCGAGCCGCCACGCCCTTCGGCCTACCCTGTGCAGGACCCCAATGCACGCAGCCTGTTCGGGCGGGTTACCGGCGCATTCCGCCGCGCACCCACACCAGAAGCACGGCAGGAACCCGTAGCCCAGTCCCACCCCACCATCAGTCAGGCCGAACAGGGCAGCACACGCCACGGCGAGGGTGATACAGGGCTGGAAATCCCGACTTTTCTGCGTCGTTAACGGTTATGCCCATACCCTGCCTTACGGTTTTAACCGCATTGCAGGGTATGAAACACATGGCAATAATCATTGACTCGCATCTACCCCGAACAGGCCCTAGCGTTACCGTGAGATAAACTTCCACACGGATATGGGGCAGTTCAGGATCATGGATAATCTGTCAGCGGCACTTCACCCGCGTTCCAAACCTGCGGAGATCCTCCCAGCCACCATGCGACAGATACGCCCCAAAACCGATACCGCCCAGCATACGCTGCACCACGCCATTTCTGCCGTGGGCATTGGCCTGCATACGGGCCGCTCCATCAATATCACCATAAAGCCAGCCCCCGCAGGCCATGGCATTGTGTTCCAGCGCACGGACCTGCCCACAGCAGCCCCCCTGCCCGCACGCTACGACTACGTGGTGGAAACACACCTGAGCACCGTTCTGGGGGATAAAAACAACCCCGAAAACCGGGTTGCAACCGTTGAGCACCTTATGGCCGCCCTATGCGGTTGTGGCATAGATAACGCGCTGATACTGGTAGATGGGCCTGAAACCCCGGTTTTTGATGGCTCCGCCACGGACTTTGTGTTCCTGCTCGACTGTGCCGGACGTACAGCACAAAGCCTGCCCCGCCGCGTTGTGCGGGTTTTGCAGCCGGTTCGGGTTGAATGCCAAAACGCATGGGTGGAACTGCTCCCCCATGATGGCCCAACCCCACACCTGTCCATGAGCATTGATTTTTCCGCCAGCGCCATTGGTGTGCAGAGCTATGCACTGGACCTGACCTGCGCATCCTTCCGCAACGAACTGGCGCGCAACCGCACCTTTGCCATGCGGCAGGAAATTGAAGCCCTGCACAAGGCAGGTCTGGCACTGGGTGGGTCGTTGGACAACGCCATTGTTGTGGATGATGACCATGTGCTCAACCCGACCGGCCTGCGTTGCCCGGACGAGTTTATCCGCCACAAGATCATGGACGCAGTGGGCGACCTTTATCTGGCCGGATGTGTGCTGCAGGCCAGCTTTCGGGGCCATCGCTCGGGGCATACACTGAACAACCAGTTGCTCCATACCCTGTTTGCCCAAACAACCGCATGGCAGGACATGACAAACCTGCAATCCACATCGGTTGCAGCCTGACCTTTTTTATTAAGACACAATCAATAATCGGCGTTTCTGTGCTTTTCTTGACCCGCTGACATGCTATAAGATTTTGTCTCGATCTGAAGAGCCGGTATGTTTGATATTTCTATAAAAACACAGTCAGTCCGTCGTCATCTGCCGTTCATGCTCTCAGCTCTTGTGCTGACCGGGCTGACGGGTTGCAGCCTGTTGACTGGCAGCTCCAAAACCCCTCTGGCCCCCAAGATCGCGCCACCAGAGACGCTTTATAACAACGGTATCGACGCCCTGCGCACGCGCCGTTACGAACTGGCTTCGGCCGAGTTTGAAACACTCCAGCAGAATTATCCGTATTCGGGCTACATCCCCAATGCGCAGCTGATGGAAGGGTACGCCTACTACCTTAAAGGCAAATACCCCGATGCCGTGCAGCAGTTGAACCGCTTTATCAGCCTGCACCCCACCAGCACCGACTCCTCCTACGCCTATTACCTGCGCGCCCTGTGCTTTTACGAGCAGATCGCCGATGTGCAGCGTGACCAGCAGGGCACGGCCGAAGCCATGGATGCGCTGGAAGAAGTGGTCACCCGCTTCCCCCAGAGCAAATATGCTCGCGATGCCCAGCTTAAAATCGACCTGTGCCGCGACCATCTTGCAGGTAAGGAAATGCTGGTTGGCCGCTACTACCAGCGCGAGCGCAATTACGAAGGGGCGATCAACCGCTACCAGCGCGTTGTGCAGGACTTCCAGACCACCAACCACGTGCCAGAAGCACTTGAGCGCATGGTGGAAGTCTACCTTGATCTGGGGCTGACCGATCAGGCCCGCAAG
Organism: Acetobacter sp.; assembly: GCA_047719095.1. Taxonomy (GTDB): domain Bacteria; phylum Pseudomonadota; class Alphaproteobacteria; order Acetobacterales; family Acetobacteraceae; genus Acetobacter. Next base: position 21,196 of record JBDNSL010000029.1, on the reverse strand, counting down.
TCGGCCACAGTTCTGGGGTACAATTACTCCAGCAGCAAGTGGTACCGTTTTGCGTATGACAAGCTTAAAAACCACAACCTGCTGGATGGCAAACTGCCCGCTCCGGGCACGCCTGTAACCTCTGCCTCCAAGCCGGTAGATGTGGACAGGTCCCATACATCGGATACGCGCGACGAGCGTCTGGCAACCCCTGCACCCGCTGCCATGCAGCCGGGCAACGCCACACCCGCCCCCACTCAGGCTGCCCCCAAAGCACCAGCGGCGGCACCAGTTGTAGCTACACAGCCTGCTGCCACCAAAAAGTAATGTGAGCGTGTCACTTTTCCCCTTGAATTAAGAACACAACAGGAACATACAGAACATGTCCTTGCTGCACACAGTTAGGGCATGCCTGTTCAGGCTTACGCGGGAGCAGGCGCGTTTGTTTGGTCTGTTCCGCAGACTCCAGTCATTTCAGGTGTGAACCTAAAAGCCGGATGTCGCCATGCTGACACATCTTTCCATCAGAGACGTTGTGCTGATCGAGGCACTCGACCTTGCCCTCCATCCCGGCTTTACCGCCCTAACGGGGGAGACAGGGGCGGGTAAGTCCATTCTGCTGGACAGTCTGGGGCTGGCCATGGGCGAACGCGCCAATGCCGGGCTGGTCCGCTCTGGCGCGGAAGAAGCGCGCGTTACAGTGTGTTTTGAAACACCAGCCCACCACCCGGTCTATGCCCAACTGGAAGAACAGGGCATTCCCGCCGACAAGGGCGAACCACTGGTCCTGCGCCGCGTTATCTCGCGCGAGGGGCGTTCTCGCGCATGGATCAATGACCAGCCCGTGGGCCTGACCCTGCTGCGCCGGGTAGCCGCCGCCCTGATTGAAATTCAGGGCCAGCATGAACAGATGGGGCTGGCCGACGCCACAACCCACCGTGGCCTGCTGGACGCCTACGGCATTAAACCCACATTGCTTAAAAAAGTGGCGCAGGCCTTTACCACATGGCAGGACCTGCGCCAGACTCTGGCCAACGCACAGCAGGCTCTGGCCGACGCCGCCCGCGAGGAAGAGTGGCTGCGCCACACAGTGGACGAACTGTCCACCCTTGCCCCCCAACCGGGGGAGGAAAGCCAGTTGGCCCAGCAACGCCACAACCTCCAGCAGGCCGAACGCCGAGGCGAGGCCGTAGCTGCCGCCCTATCCGAACTTACCCCGCGTGACCGCCGCTCCACCGGCCCTGCCGCTGCCCTGCGCGCCGCCAGCCGCGCACTTTTGCGGCTGGTGCCCGCCTCCGCCAACACCCCAACACCCGAAACCGACGTACTGGCAACCCGCACCACCGAGGCCCTGAGTGCGCTCGAACACGCGGAAAACGCACTGGCCGAGGCCGAAAGCCTGCTCTCCCGCCTGATGGCGGATACAGAAGCCAACCCACGCGAACTGGAAGAAACAGAGGAGCGGCTGTTTGCGCTACGGACTGTTGCGCGCAAGCACAATGTTGTGGTGGATGGTCTGGCTGACCTGCTGGCTCAACTGGCGGCCCGGCTCAATGCGCTGGAAAATGGCGCAACCGAACTGGAAAGCCTGCGTGTGGCAACGCAGGAGGCCCGCCTTGCCTACGAGGCCGCAGCCCAGGACCTGACAACAGCCCGCACCCATGCTGCCAAAAAGATGGAGCAGGCTGTTACCGCCGAACTCAAGCCGATTAAACTGGAAAAAGCCCGCTTTCTGGCCGAACTGCAAACCCTGCCAGCCGAGCAGTGGAGCCGCCACGGCATGGAGCAGGTCACATTCCTGATTGCCGCCAACCCCGGCCAGCCCCCCGGCCCCATTGCCAAGGTCGCCTCCGGTGGCGAACTGTCGCGCCTGATGCTGGCACTCAAGCTGGTTCTGGCGGGGCAATCTGGCATTGGCACGCTTATTTTTGACGAAATTGATGCAGGTGTTGGCGGGGCTACGGCTGCGGCCATTGGCGAGCGCCTGCACCGTCTGGCCCTTAATGTGCAGGTGCTGGCTGTAACCCACAGCCCACAGGTTGCCGCCAGTGCGGATGCACATCTGCGTATTGGCAAACAGACCCGCAACGGGCAAACAGCAACCCACGCCACCTTGCTGGCCAAAACCGAACGCAGGGAAGAAATCGCACGCATGCTGGCCGGAGACACCATTACCGATGCCGCGCGCGCTGCTGCTGCCAGTCTGCTGGAACCACAAAAATGATACCCACACCACCCCCGATCGCAGAGCTGGGCCTTGAGCAGGCCCGGACGGAACTGGCTGATCTGGCGGCCCGGATAGCCCACCACAATACCGCCTATTACCGCCATGACGCGCCAGAAATAACCGATGCGGACTATGACAGCCTGCGCAGGCGCTACAACGCCCTAGTGGCGCACTACCCCGATGCGGAACCGCAGGACAGTGCCGCCAACACCGTAGGGGCTGCACCCGACACCGCTTTTGGCAAGCATGTCCACCTTGTGCCCATGCTCTCGCTCGACAATGTGTTCGACCGCGAGGAGTTTGAAAGCTTTATGGCCCGCGCCGCCCGTTTTCTGGGGATGGACCAAAGTGATGCGCCCCCCCTGCGGCTGGTGGGCGAACCTAAAATTGATGGCCTTTCCATCAGCCTGACTTACGAGGGCGGCGTGTTCACACGCGGGACCACGCGTGGAGACGGCACTGAGGGCGAGGACGTAACCGCCAACCTGCGCACCCTGCGCGGCCTGCCACTAACCCTGCCCGCCCCCTACCCGGACCTGATTGAAATCCGGGGGGAGGTATTTCTCTCCAAAGCCGATTTTGTCGCACTCAATGCAGCACAGGAGGCTGCGGGCAAACGGCTGTTCGCCAACCCGCGCAATGCTGCGGCTGGCTCCTTGCGGCAGTTGGACGCAAATGTTACCGCCCAGCGCCCGCTCTCCCTTTTTGCCTATGCACAGGGGTTCTGCTCCACCAAGGCAACCCGTAGCCACTGGGCCTATCTGGAGCAGCTTCGGGCGTGGGGGTTTGTGGTCAACCCGCTCTCACGCGTGATTGATGGCGCAGCCCATGCTGAAGACTTTTTTGAGCAGATCAACCGCGAACGGGCTGATCTTGCCTATGATATTGACGGTGTTGTTTACAAGATAGACGACCTGACCCTACAGGAGCGGCTGGGCTTTGCTGGCCGTGCTCCGCGCTGGGCCATTGCGTGGAAGTTCCCAGCCGAACAGGCCATAACACGCCTGAACGCCATAGAAATTCAGGTTGGCCGCACGGGTGCCCTCACCCCGGTTGCCCATCTGGCACCTGTCAATGTGGGTGGCGTCCTTGTCACCCGCGCCACCTTGCATAATGAGGACGAGATCAACCGCAAGGATGTGCGCGAAGGCGACTTTGTGTTTGTCCAGCGTGCGGGTGATGTTATTCCGCAGGTCCTTGGGGTTGCCCCCGGTGGCGCACCTGCGGGGGAGCGCGCGCCACTCTTCCACTTTCCCGACCATTGCCCCGTATGTGGCGCGCTGGCCATCCGCCCCGAAGGCGAGGTTGTGCGCCGCTGCACAGGCGGGCTGACCTGCCCGGCACAGGCCGTGGAGCGACTGGTCCACTTTGTCTCCCGCCTTGCGTTTGACATTGAGGGGCTGGGGGAGCGCAGCATTCGTGAATTTTATGATGCCGGGCTGATCCGCACCCCAAGTGACATTTTTCGGCTTGCCGAGCATGCAGCCGTACTGGAGCAGCGCGAAGGCTGGGGCGAACAGTCCGTGCGCAACCTGCTCCAGGCCATAGAAGAGCGGCGCACCATTGCACTCTCGCGCTTTATTTACGCACTTGGCATCCGCCGGATAGGCGAGAGCAATGCCCGCCTGCTGGCCCGCCATTACGGCAGTTACACCAACTGGCTGCGCCAGATGGAGGCGGCCACCATTATTGGTTCGGACGCACGGCTGGAGCTTGGCTCCATTACCGGCATTGGCAACGCCATCGCCAGCGATGTTGTGGGCTTTGTTGCCGAACCCCACAACCAGACCACACTGGCCGAGCTGAGTGCGGCGCTGAACATTACAGAAGAAAGTGCCGCCAGTGGCGGCCCACTGGCGGGCAAGACCATTGTTTTTACCGGCACGCTGCTCACCATGACCCGGCCAGAAGCCAAGGCCACAGCCGAGCGGATGGGGGGAAAGGTGTCCGACTCCGTCTCCAAAAAGACTGATCTGGTGGTGCTGGGAGAAAAGGCTGGTTCCAAGGCCAAAAAGGCCGTGGAACTCAACATCGCCACCATGGACGAAGCGGAATGGAACGCCTTTTGCACATCAAACGGATAGAACCGCCACACCCGCGGTTTTTTCCCTCTGGCGTGTAAAAGAGAGATTGCCCGACAGCCAAATCTGCGCCATGCTGGCGGGCAACGAAGGGGTGGAGTTCGTCGTCCAAACCAAAAATAAAAATTCCGTGCCCAGTCCGGCTGCTGTTCCGGTACCCCCTGTTCCCATCCCCTCGGTCGGAACTTCAGCTCATCTGGCACAAAAGAATGAAGTGAACGGCAAAATGACCAAGTGGATCTACAGTTTCGGCGCTGGCCAAAGCGAAGGCAACGCCGGGATGCGCAATCTCCTCGGCGGCAAGGGCGCCAATCTGGCGGAAATGGCCAATATCGGCCTGCCAGTGCCCCCAGGATTTACCATTACCACTGAAGTCTGCACCGCCTTTTACGATAACGGACGGAAGTACCCCGCCGAGCTGGAATCCCAGCTTGAAGCGGCGATGGGGCTGGTAGAACAGGCCATGGGCCTGCGCTTTGGCGATGCCGAAAACCCGCTTCTGGTTTCTGTCCGCTCCGGTGCGCGCGTTTCCATGCCCGGCATGATGGACACAGTGCTCAACCTTGGTCTGAACGACGCAACGGTTGAAGGCCTTGTCCGCTCCTCGGGCGATGCCCGCTTTGCATGGGACAGCTACCGTCGCTTCATTCAGATGTACGGCTCTGTGGTGCTGGGCGTTCCCCACCACGAATTTGAAGAATTGCTGGAACAGGCCAAGCGCGCAGCTGGCAAGCTTGATGACACCGCCCTGAGTGCTGAGGAATGGCAGGACGTTGTTAAAAGCTACAAGCAGATTGTGCTGTCCGAAACCGGGACCCCCTTCCCCGAAAACCCCAAGGACCAGCTGTGGGGCGCCATTGGAGCCGTTTTTGGCTCATGGATGAACCCGCGCGCCAACACCTACCGCAAACTGCATGACATTCCCGCAAGCTGGGGCACGGCTGTTAACGTACAGTCCATGGTGTTCGGCAACATGGGTAATGACTGTGCAACGGGTGTCTGTTTTACCCGCGACCCCTCCACGGGCGAAAACATTTTCTACGGCGAATACCTGATCAACGCGCAGGGTGAGGACGTTGTGGCCGGGATCCGTACCCCCCAGCCCATGGCCGAAAGCCGCTCGGTCGAGGGTCAGACCTCGATGGAAAAAGCACTGCCCAACGCCTATAACGAACTGCTCCGCGTGCGTGACCTGCTCGAACGCCACTACCGCGATATGCAGGACATTGAATTTACGGTGCAGGCCAACACGCTGTACCTGCTCCAGACCCGCTCGGGCAAGCGCACCGCCGCCGCCGCCCTGCGCGTGGCCATTGACATGGCCAAGGAAGGACTGATCACGCAGGAAGAAGCGGTTACCCGCGTTCCTCCCGCATCCCTTGACCAGCTGCTCCACCCCGTGCTGGACCCCAAGGCCGAGCGCCAGTTGCTGACCCGTGGCCTGCCCGCCTCCCCGGGTGCTGCCACCGGCATTATCGCCTTCTCGGCAGAAGATGTGGAAGACCGCGCCGCCAAGGGTGACGATGTTATTCTGGTGCGTATTGAAACCTCCCCCGAGGACGTGCACGGCATGCACGCAGCCCGTGGTGTGCTTACAACCCGTGGCGGCATGACCTCCCACGCAGCCGTTGTGGCCCGTGGCATGGGCCGTGTGTGCGTGGCCGGTGCAGGCAGCATTGCGGTGGACTACAAGGCACAGACCATGACCGTGGACGGCCACACGCTTAAGGCGGGTGACTGGATTACGCTCGATGGTGGCACGGGTGCTGTTTACAAGGGCCGCGTTCCCACCATTCCGCCCACCCTGTCGGGCGATTTTGCAACCCTTATGGGCTGGGCCGATGGTGTGCGCCGCCTTGGTGTGCGCGCCAACGCCGAAACCCCCGAGGACGCCCAGACTGCCCGCCGCTTTGGTGCGGAAGGCATTGGCCTGTGCCGGACCGAACACATGTTCTTCGGCCCCGACCGTATTGGCCATGTGCGCCAGATGATCATGGCTGATGACGAGGCCACCCGTGCCCGCGCCATTGAGGCCCTTCTGCCGTTCCAGCGTGCGGACTTTACGGAACTGTTCCGCATTATGGCGGGCATGCCCGTAACCATCCGCCTGCTGGACCCGCCGCTGCATGAGTTCCTGCCGCATGGCGAGGCCGAACTGGCCGATGTTGCCAAGGCATTGGGCAAGGATGTGGAAAGCCTGCGCGCCCGTCGCTCGGCCCTGTCCGAATCCAACCCCATGCTTGGCCACCGTGGCTGCCGTCTGGGCATTACCTACCCGGAAATCTACGCCATGCAGGTGCGCGCCATTGCCGAGGCAGCCTTGGACATTGCCAAGGAAACCGGCAAGGCTGTGGACCCCGAAATCATGATCCCGCTGATCAGCACCAAGGCTGAGCTGGATCTGGTACGCAAGTCCTGCGAAGGTGTGATTGCCGCTGTGCTGAGCGAACGCAGCGCCCAGCTTTCCTACAAGATCGGCACCATGATCGAACTGCCCCGCGCAGCCCTGACTGCCGACCAGATCGCACACAGTGCCGACTTCTTCTCCTTCGGCACCAACGATCTGACACAGACAGCCCTTGGCCTGTCGCGTGATGATGCTGGCTCCTTCCTGCCTGAATATGTGGACAAAGGCCTGCTGCCCCAGGACCCCTTTATCTCCATCGACCGCGAAGGCGTGGGCGCTCTGGTTCGCATGGGTGTGGAAAAAGGCCGTGCCACCAAGCCCGACCTTAAACTGGGCATCTGTGGTGAGCATGGTGGCGACCCGCTCTCCATCGCTTTCTTTGAGGAAGTTGGTCTGGATTACGTGTCCTGCTCCCCCTTCCGTGTGCCGGTAGCCCGACTGGCCGCAGCACAGGCGGCCCTTGCTGCACGCAATAACAAGGCTGTTAAAGCCTAAGGAAAGAATGGCCGCCTCCAACAGAGGCGGCCATTTTTCAATCTGATATCATGCAAAAAATTCTTACTCTCCACCTCGTGTCCGAGGCGACGGGGCAAACCCTCGATTCCGTGGCACGCGCCTGTATTGCCCAGTTCCCCAATACGGAGGTCAGGCTACGGCACTGGAACCTGATCCGTACCCAAATTCAGCTCCGGCGGGTCTTGCGGCATATTGCCAACAACCGTGGCCCGGTCATGTCCACCCTGACAGACCCTGTCTTGCAGGCAGACATGGAGGCAGGGTGCGCCAGCCTTCAGATCAGGCTGCTTGATGTGCTGGACAACGCCCTGCACTTTCTGGCCGAGGAAACGGGGGAAGAGGCAACACGCCACCCCGGCGGCCAGTACATTATGGACGAAAACTACTACCAGCGGATTGAGGCCATGCATTACGTGCTGGCCCATGATGATGGGCAGGAAACGCGCGGCCTGAACAAGGCTGACGTTATTCTGGTTGGCGTGTCCCGCGTGTCCAAAACCCCGACCTGCTTTTATCTGGCCAACAGGGGGATCAAGGCCGCCAACGTGCCGCTGGTTATGGGCATAGAGCCGCCAGAAGCCCTGTTTACCACCACCAAACCGGTTATTGGCCTGACCATAGACCCTGAACGGCTGATTGAAATCCGGCGTAACCGCCTGAACCAGATGATACCGGGCAAGTCCCGCCCCGAGGCGATAACGGACTATGCCTATATTGATCTGGAAAAAGTGCAGGAAGAACTGCACTGGGCAAGGCGGCTGTGCCGCCGCCACAACTGGCCGGTTATTGATGTAACGCGCCGCTCCATTGAGGAGTCGTCGGCATCCATACTCGAACTTATCGCCACGACGGCGCAGTAACCTACACCCCCATTTTGCCCGTATGGCACGGAGCAGAATGGGGGGTGTTTTGCACTATCTGGCAAACAGGGCCAAGGCTATGCCTTAACCCCGCATACCATGTGCCTAATCGGCCATTTCCTCGGCTGTCAGCCTTTGTACCCGTATGGCCTGCCCCTGTGCGTTATAATAGATTACGCTGCTACCCCTGCGCTGGGCGTAGCCATCGGGCTGGCCATCTTTGGTCCAGAACAGCAGGCGGTTTGTATCGGGCTGTTCCACAATACGGTCCCCCGGTGGGGTAAAGTGGTATTTGCTAAAGTCCTTGCGCGCACGCGGCAGGGGCAGCTTGCCCGCCAGATTGTGCATGCTTGAAGCACGGTGGGCGTCCGAATCATCATCTTCCCCACCATTCAGCAGATCGCCTTCGGCATGGGCAGGAACACCGGCCACAAGGGGCAGTGCAACTGCGCACAGACCGAACATGACTTTCCATTTGTTGCGGAATACCGGCATCATGTCGGTGCGTTCTCCTTTATTCAGGCCTTTAATGGCAAGGTTTGCCGGTTATCGGGTTAACCTAACACAGGTTAACGCCAGCCACCGCGTTACTCCTGTTACAAAAAACTGTCAGCCCCCAGTTTTGGCATGGACTACCCCACACAGAGGACAGCCCGCCCGCCCCTGCTTGCCCGCACAAGAGCAAAAGAGATAAGAAGGCCGCATGACAGAAACGCTGGTCGGTCCTTTTGCGCTGGAACGCGATATAAAAAAAAGCCGCTTTCTTGCGCGCGCAACCCCTATTGCCAGCCCTGATGAGGCCGAGGCGTTTATTGCCCGCATTGCCGCAGCCGAGCCGGATGCCACCCACCATTGCTGGGCATGGCAGTTTGGCCCCCATTGCCGCTGCCACGATGCGGGGGAGCCTTCGGGCACTGCGGGGCGGCCCATTTTACAGGTGGTTGTGGCCCAGAAGCTGGACCGCGTGGCCATTGTGGTCTCACGCTGGTTTGGGGGGATCAAACTTGGGGCAGGCGGGCTGGTACGCGCCTATGCGGGCACAGCCGCCGAATGCCTGCGCGAAGCCCCGAAGGAAGAGCTGATAGAGCGCGTAAGGCTTGGCTTCCACTGCCCGTTTTCATTACTGGGGATTATTCAGGCCCGCCTGCCAGAATGGGGGGTGGAGGCCGACCCGCCGGTGTTTGATGAAACCGGAGCGGACTTTACTCTGCTGCTACCCACAGCCCAAGAGCATGCAGTACGCGCAAAGCTTACCGACCTGACCAGTGGCCAGGCTGATATACGCCTTATAGAGGATGCCTCTCCCGCAGATTAGCGGGGAGTTACCCAGCCATTACCCGTGGAATCCCCGACTTGCCCGCTGCCAAACGGGCCGGAACTCTGGTAGGCCGAGCCATAGCGTGACAGGTCGGAACCGGTGACCGAATCCCTATGTACCTTGGCCAGATGGTCCGGGTCATCGCCATGCTGGAAGTCCATGGACGGAGCATCCTGATAGCCCGGTGGCAGGCTACGGTGGCCATGCACGGTTTTTGATTCGGTCGATTTGCCCGCACCAGAACCCGTGTCCATGTTGCCGCTTCCTTCGGAGAAGGAAACATCGTCATTGGGGGTCATCAGGGGGTCCGCGTGGGCAACACTTGCAGCCCCCAGCAGGGTAGCACCCATAAGAAGGCCGGACATCACATTTACAAACGGTCTACGCAGCTGCGCCATTGCGCGTTACCCCGCAAGAAAAAAAGAAAAACACCCCACATGGGTCCAATGATCAATGGCCCCGCAGGTTACATACTGGCAACCCTTATCACACCAAAAGGCCAAAAAACCAAATTATGCGCTCAGGAGTGGAGCGTATGCCACACCCCTGAGCAGAACATGGCTTGGCCCGGCAAACGCTATTTGCGTAATCCGTGTATATTGGACATAAAGGCACCCGCCTTTGGCACATTCATGCCCAAGAGAGATTGCTTTTACCATTCTGCTTACCATCTGTGTGTAATCAGCCCAACCGAACAGGAACGCGTTATGAGTGCCACGCTCACCCAGCCCAACCCGACGTCTGAGACCTGGATGCCGGATAGCTGGCGTTCGTTTCCGGCCAAGCAGATCCCGACCTACCCGGATGCCGCCGCACTCAAGAACGTGGAAGACCGGCTGAGCGCCTATCCCCCGCTGGTATTTGCGGGCGAAGTGCGCCGCCTGCGTAACCATCTGGCCCAAGCCGCCCAAGGCAAGGCCTTTGTGCTGCAAGGCGGGCCGTGTGCTGAAAGCTTTGGCGAATTCAAGGCCGATATCGTGCGCGACACGTTCCGCGTGCTGCTGCAAATGGCCGTGGTGCTGACATTTGGCGCCAAGGTGCCGGTTATCAAGCTTGGTCGCATGGCTGGCCAGTTTGCCAAGCCCCGTTCTTCCGACATGGAAACAGTGGAGGGCGTCAGCCTGCCTTCCTACCGGGGTGATATCATCAACGGGCCGGAATTCACGCCTGATGCGCGTATCCCCGACCCCGCACGCATGGAAACGGGCTACTTCCAGTCCACCGGAATCCAGAACCTGCTGCGCGCCTTCTCGCGCGGGGGGTACGCCAACCTCCATGAAGTGCACCGCTGGAACCTTGGCTTTGTGGAGCGCTCCCCGCTGGCCAACCGCTACCGCACCATGGCCGAACGCATTGGCGAGACACTCGCCTTCATGCAGGCCTGCGGGATTGATGCAGCCTCCTCCGCACAGGTGGACGAAACCGAGTTCTACACCTCGCACGAAGCCCTGTTGCTGCCGTACGAGCAGGCGCTGACCCGTGTCGATTCCACATCGGGCGAATGGTATGACTGCTCGGCCCATTTTGTCTGGATCGGGGACCGCACACGCCAGCCCGATGGCGCGCATGTGGAATTCCTGCGTGGGGTGCGTAACCCCATTGGCATCAAGGTTGGCCCCACCACCAGTGTGGAAGACATCAAACGCCTGACCACCATCCTTAACCCAAACAACGAGGCAGGGCGCATTACCCTGATCTCACGCATGGGTGCGGAAAAGATCGAGCAGTTCCTGCCCCCACTCATGCGGGCAGTCAAGGAAACGGGGCAGCCTGTGACATGGATCAGCGATCCAATGCACGGCAACACCATTTCCACCGGCAGCAAGGTCAAGACCCGCTCGTTCGATGCGGTGATGAAGGAAGTAAAGGGCTTTTTTGCCGTCTGCGCGGCAGAGGGCGTGCCTGCGGGTGGTGTTCACCTGGAAATGACCGGCCAGAACGTAACGGAATGCGTAGGTGGGGCACAGCGCCTGACCGAAGCAGACCTTGGCGACCGGTACGAAACCTTCTGCGACCCGCGCCTGAACGCCGAACAGTCTCTTGAACTGGCATTCCTGATCGCGGAGGAGCTGACCGGCCGCAACTAAAGGCCGCGCCGCTCTTTGCCTGATCACAGAAGCGGGGGGTGGCCTTTACGCCGCTCTCCATCACACCCATCATCTGTGCAGTGTATTTGGCAGAAAAGAGCATTTCAGCAATGACGCAATCCCCCACAGGCGTACCGGCCCCCGGCATTGCCGCCGCACAGGCCACAACCGCCCTGACGGACGCAGAAATTCGTGCCCGCACGGATTCCTACTTCAACCGGACCCGCCAGATTGTCGGCCACTTCGGGGATTGCGAGGTCACTTACGCCTTTTTCCTGCGGTGCCCCGTTATTTCCGCCCCCGGCATTATGCTTGAGTGGCTGAAAAACGTCATGGCAGAGCGCAATAGCGACTACACGGTAGACCTGCTCCACCCCGAGGGCGAATGGGTGGGTGCAGGTGAACCACTGGTTTACGTTACCGGCTCGTTCCTGCATCTGGCTGATCTGGAGACACTGCTGCTCCAAAAGCTTGGCAGTTCCTGTGTGGCCGCCCTGCGCGCGTACCAGATGGCGCTCTCCCTGCCTCAGGCCCGTTTTCTGGCCATGGATGCCCGGCACTGCGCGGGCTACGAAATGCAGGAACTCATGGCCTATGCCGCCTCCATTGGTGGGCGGGCAGCACAAAAGGACGGAGCCGTAGGCTTTGTTGGCACCGCAAACGATGCCGTATCCGAGTTTTTTGGCACAACGCATGGGGCTGGCACCATGCCCCACGCCCTTATTGGCTACGCAGGCTCCACCGTGCGGGCGGCCGAAATGTTCCACGAAACATTCCCCAACTCCGACCTTGTGGTGCTGGTAGACTATTTCGGGCAGGAAATAACGGACGCACTGGCCGTATGCACACAGTTTGAGGACCTTGCAAAAGCGGGCCGCATTGCCGTACGGCTGGACACACATGGCGGGCGGTTTATGGAGGGGTTAAACCCGCAGGAATCCTACGCAGTGGTCAACCGCCACGCCCCCGAGGCCCTGCGCCGCTACCGCTCGGACCGGGAACTGCGCTACCTGATTGGCACCGGCGTGTCCGCCGCCTCCATCTGGAAAATGCGCGAAGCACTGGATGGTGCCGGGTTTGACAAGGTCCGCATTATTGCCTCCTCCGGGTTTGGGGTAACCAAATGCGCCTGCATGGCCGACGCCCGCGCGCCCATAGATGTGGTGGGCACTGGCTCCTTCATTCCTGAAATATGGAACGAAACCTACGCCACAGCCGACATTATTTCGTACAACGGTGTTGAGCGGGTTAAAATCGGGCGCGAATTCCTGTTTGCCTCCGCTCGCAACAAAAAAGACAGCAAGGAAAACCCATGAACGAAACAGCCCCCCCGCAGGAGCAAGGCTGGAAAGTCCGTATTCTGGACCTGTCCGGCGGCGCCGAGGACAATTTTGTGGAAGACGTTGGCGTTTTCCACGACCTTGCCCATGCCAATGCCTTTGCCCGCGCCTATGTGCGTGACAGCGTGGAACGCTGCCGCGTGCCCGGTGCCTCCGCCAAGGATGTGCTGGACACATGGATGAGCTTTGGCGAGGACGCGGTTGTGCTGGATATTGCGGATATGGACGCAGCCATTGTGGACGCGCAAGCCGATAGCTGGCGCTCGGCCAACGAACTGGACGACTTTACCGCAACCCCCGCAACCCCCATGGAACGCGACTGGCGCACGCTGGACCCCCGCCGCCTGATTGATGGGGAAGCCATAAGCCTTGAAGATGATGACAATGAGGATGAAAGCGACAGTGAAGAGGACCTGGACGAGCCATTCAACCCCGGCCTGCACAACCTCCACTAAGTTCCTCCGCCCCGTTTTATGTTCCCTTCGTGCTGGTCTTTCCAGCCTATTCACGGCATAAGCCTCTGTTATGAAACTCCGCTTTGCGCCCAGCCCTACCGGCCTCCTCCATGTGGGTAATGCCCGCCTGGCCCTTGCCAACGCCCTGTTTGCCCGCCGCAACGGGGGCAAATTCCAGCTCCGTATTGATGATACGGATACCTCTCGCTCGCGCGAGGAACTGGTAGGCGCCATCCAGCAGGATCTGGAATGGATGGGCATTACGTGGGACGAGACCTTCCGCCAGACCGAGCGGCTGGACCGCTACGCTGCCGCCATTGAAAAACTCAAGGCATCCGGCCACCTGTACCCCTGCTTTGAAAGCGAGCAGGAACTGGCCGCAAAGCGCGAAACCCAGATCCGCCAGCATCGTGCCCCCGTGTATGACCGCGCCATGCTCAGAATGACCGAGCAGCAGCGCGCACAGGCCGAGGCCAATGGCAAGGTGCCTTACTGGCGCTTCAAACTTTCTGGCCGCATTGTGCGCTGGCGCGACCTTGTTATGGGGGAATGTCAGGTCAAGCTGCCATCCGTCTCCGACCCGGTTCTGGTCCGTACCGACGGCACGGTGCTGTACACGCTGGCCTCGGTTGTGGATGACCTGGAAACAGGGATCAGCCACATTATCCGTGGGGAAGACCACGTAACCAACACCGGCGTGCAGATTGACATTGCCGAGGCTCTGGGCGCACGCCCCGACCACTTCCGCTTTGCCCACCTGCCCCTGCTGCTGGACGAAAACGGCGGCAAGCTTTCCAAACGGTTTGACGCGTGCTCCCTGCGCACCCTGCGTCAGGACGGAGTGGAGGCCGAAGCCCTTATTTCCTACCTTGCACGCCTTGGCAGTTCGGATGACCCGGCCTTGATGCCGTTTGAGGCACTGGCCCAGAGCTATGACCTCTCGCACATCTCGCGCTCGGCCGCCCGGTTTGACACGCGCCAGCTACTGGCCATGAACCACCGCTACCTGGCCCAGCTCCCCTTTGCCTCCGTGGCCGACAGGCTGCCCAAGGATGCAACTGAAGCCTTCTGGCTGGCCATTCGCAGCAATATCGACCTGCTGAGTGAGGCCAAGCTGTGGTTGCAGGTTGCACAAGGCGATATTGTGCCCCCCGTGCAGGAAGAGGAAGAGCAGTTCCTAAAAGACGCAGCCGCCCTGCTGCCTGCCGAGCCATGGGACCAGACAACGTGGAAAACATGGACCACGGCCCTTAAGGAAAAAACCGGCCGGAGTGGCAAAGCTCTGTTCCACCCGCTCCGCCTTGCCCTGACGGGAGAGGACAACGGCCCCGAACTGCGCGACATGCTGCCCCTTATTGGCCATGCCCGCGCACACGCACGCCTGTCTCCCACGCATTAAAGACTACCAGCCCCAAACGGGGCTATGCGTTGCGGGGCAGCTAACCCGCAACGGCTATGGAGGGAGGGGGGATAACTCCCTTCCCGACCACTGTGCCAGCACCAGCACCAGCACCAGCACCAGCACCAGCACCAGCACCAGCACCAGCACCAGCATGTCGGGTGGGCCGGACTACCACTGGCGCGCAAGCACCAATGGCAACAGACACCCAGATTTGGCTAGAACAGCCCTAACGGTTTGAGCACTCAGGGGGCCCGGCCTGCCCCATAGTGCGCGCAGTCAAGGCCATTCCCCAATGCCTGCAAAGAGGGATTGAGCCTATAGACCACAAACCCCTCTTCCAAAAATCCATTTGGGTAGTGTGCTATTTCTGTAGTCTGTGCTTTCAGATCATTTTTTTGCTGTTCAGAAAAAGTAAATTTCCAGTATCCAAATCCATAATACCGATAATTTTCGTCCTGAATATGATCCATTATATTTCTGGGCGCTTCATTTGAGTCTTTTTTATTCTCGTTTACAACAAGTATAATAACAGGCTTGGCTGTGCATGCAGCAATTGTTTTTGCCGTATCAAGAACGTCAGACAATGAATAGTTTTTATACGAGCGCGCAGTAAACGGCACAACGCGATCAAATTTTTTCTGGGTCATAACGTAGAGCTTATTGCTCATGTAGTATGGCATGCTTTCAAGCACATCATCTGACGTGGCAATAATGGCTGCATCCCGCAGGTCTGGCTGGCTTTGCACAAGGTTTGCAAACTCCTTGGACCTGCTGTTGGGCTCATGCACTTCGTGAAAATCCAGCAGTGCTGCATGCACAACTTGTGTGAACAGCAGAAAACTGAGTGAAAACACACCAATTTTGTTCAGTACCGTTGGTTTTCTTGTGGTGGTTTTTTTAAAAATCCAGAACAGGGAGCATATCAGCACAAGCAGCAATATCTGATGCCGGTAATCCCCGGGATACACCACGGAAAAGAACGTAATAAAAACGGCTTCGGTGACCAGCGCTGTGGCAAACAGGAAAAAATTCCCCCACACGGCAAATATGCACGTCATGGTGGCAATAAAGGAAACAATTGTCAGAGATTTATAGGTGAGATGGCTTATAAAATTCTGGCCAAAGCTCTCCAGAAATTCCGTTTTGAATGGGCTGAATGTGAGTTCCTTGAGGAACAGAATTTTCAGGTGGTGCGCTCCTTCCCTTACCATCGGGTGGGCTGCGAGGTCATCGTAGCGTGGTGGATAAATTGTCAGGATACAGGCCACAAAGCCCGCCAGCCCCATGGCAGCGGTGGGGAAGGTTTTATAAACTGCGGCATTGAGTTTCCACCGGTTTTCCTTCCATGTGCAGACCGGCCACATGACGGAAAATATAGCCGCGATCAATGCGGAGTGTGCATTTGTGTTGGCAAGCACAAACAGCGTTGGCCCGGTTAACCGGTAGCGATATTTTTCTGATGAAAAGACAAGGGCCAGAACAAACATAAGCAACATGCTTATGCCGTAGCCCCGCGCCATAACCGTATATTCGTATAAAGCGGGGTAGCCAAAAACAAATAACGCCTTAAAAAACAGGCTGAATGGCGCGCAGAATATAAAAATGCTCACGGCTGTTAAAGCAATGAGAAATGCAAGAACTGGCGCAACATAATATGAGCCGGTCAAAAAATAACCGACCTTCTGCATCAGATAAATAACAACGGGATGCGAATTCCCGATCAGTTTAATACTATCTGATCCATTAATGGAGATCATGAAATTGCGCACTTCATCACGCCACATAACATGATAAAATATGGTGTAACCCGATATACAAACCCAAACCAACAACATAAGAATTTGACTTAAATTCTTTTTATCTAAAATCTTCATTGCCATTACCTGACTTTACACTTCACTTTTTCGGGTATTACACAACACCAGTTAAACAACTATTTTTATCAAACATACCTTATGCACAAAACATCGGTCTGGGCGTTTTTTACCCGTCTTTGTCAGCACATAGCGATCATTGTAGTTTCTCGTCTTAACTTTATCATAGCGCCCTGTCTCGTACCAAATCCCCCCTTGCCGCGCAGGCCGCCCACTCCGCATTCGGGCTGCAAGGGCAATAAAAATAGTATCCGCGCAAACCCGTGGCGGAGCAGGCGCCAAGACAGGCCCACAGTGCGCTGGTCCGTACCGAACAGGGCCAAACACCATTCCCACCAAAACATAACTTGACCCGGCCGCACCTGCCATGGACAGTCCTGTAACCATCCTGTCAGTCTGGATTTTGCATGCACCCTGTTCTGCACCGCCGCACATTCGGTCTGGGGTTGGCCGCCCTGCTGGCAAGCCCTGCCTCTGGCCGCGCGACCCCTCCCCCCGACCAGATGGAACCCTCCCTGCCCGAACTGGAGGAATTGAAATGGCACCCCCCCATCCGGGAGGCCATTCAGGTGCTGGCCAATACGCATGGCCATTATTCCGAGCATTATAACCCTGCCAGCCCGCCCTACGTGGTTATGGACTGGAACAACATGGCCATTGTGGGCGATGTGCAGCAGACCCTGTTTTTATACATGCTGGAGCACTTCTGCTTCCTCATGCCTGCTCATAATTTTCGTGCCCTCATTCATGTCCATGCCTCCTCCGCCCCACTACCCGCGCCCTTTACCAATCTGGCGGGCCAGCCCATTGGCTTTGCCGATCTGGTTACAGACATTGTGGAGGATTACAGGGCACTGGCTGCGCGTTACGGGCACATGCCACACCCCATCCCCCGGGAGGAATTGCAGGACAACCCGGCCATGCTGGCCTTCCGGGCCAGAATGGCGTTCTGCCATCAGGCTGTCAGCGCCCTGCATGGGCCAGATGCCGCCCAGCAATGGATGATCCGGCTGGTAGCCGAACAGACCCAGACCGACGTTATTGCCCTAAGCCGCGCAGCCAATGAATGGGGGCTGGGGGCTGGCATTGCCACCAAACGCTGGGTGTGCCCGGCGGAACGCCCCGGCAAGGCTGGCCCGGTCCGGGCCGATATTACGCAAATGCTGCGCCTAACACCCGAAATGGGCAATCTGCTCCAGATTTTGCAGGAGCATGGCATAGACCCGATCATCTGCTCCTCCGCGCTGGAGGATATGGTCGCCCTTTTTGCCACATCGGCTGAATATGGCTATAATCTGCGCCACGAACACGTGTTTGGCGCACGGCTGGCCATGCACAGGGGCGTTATGGAAGCCACGGAAGCACCGCATTACCCGTTCCCTTCCGGGCCTGGGAAAACAGCCCTGATCCGCACCCATTTTCAGGACAAACGCAAGCAGCCCCCCCTGATGATTTTTGCCGGGGAAGCCGGTTCGGCCGACCTGCTCAAATCCTTCCCCGATACACCGTTGTGCTGCCTTATCAACCGCACACAACCTGAGGAGATGTCGGTTTTCCTCAAAGAGGCCGCAGCCCCCCCCAAGGCAGGCGTTCCCCGCAGGCTTTACCTACAGGGGCGTGATGAAAACACCGGAGAATGGCGCCCCCATGCCTCCAGCCTGCCACTGGGCAGCACAACACCAACCCTGCCCGGCTAACCGGCAGGCAATCACTTGGGGGGGGGCGATGGATAGCCCAACCGCCCCCCCTTTGCGCGTTCAGGACCGATGCGCCTTCCACAGGTTGAGCAGGAGGGAGTTGCAAACCACCGAGACCGAGCTCATGGCCATGGCAGCCCCGGCCAGCACCGGGTTAAGCAGCCCAAAAGCTGCCAGTGGCAGGCCCAACACGTTATAGACAAACGCAAAAAACAGGTTCTGCCTGATTTTTAAAACCGTTGCGCGGGAGAGCGACACGGTATCCACCAGCGCCATAAGCTGGCTACGCACCAACACCACATCAGCACTCTCCAATGCAATGTCGGCCCCCGCCCCAATGGCAAAACTAACATCGGCCAGAGCTAGGGCGGGTGCATCGTTTATGCCGTCCCCCACCATGCCCACGCAGTGCCGCCCACCATCACGCAGGCGGGTGATCTGTGCGGCCTTGCCCTCGGGCAGAACACCTGCCACCACCTCATCAAGGCCCACCTGCCGCGCAACGGCCTGTGCCGCACGGGCGTTATCCCCGGTCAGCATAACCACGCGCAGGCCATTGGCGCGCAGGGCCGCAATGGCGGCGTGGGCTTCGGGGCGGACCTGATCGGCCAGCCCAAAATAAGCAATAATGCCCCCGGCGTGGGCCACGGCAATAACGGTCTGCCCTAACGCCAGCCATGCCTGCGTCAGTTGCTGGTCAAGCCGGTAGCCCTTGTGCTCCATAAAGCTCAGGGAGCCAAGCTGCACCCCCTGCCCGTCCACGCTGGCCTCTACGCCCTGCCCCGGTATGGCCCTGAAGTCTGCAATCTCCACAGGGGCCACACCACCAGCCATGGCATAGGCCACAACCGCTCTGGCCAGCGGGTGCTCGGAATTTTGCTCCAGTGCGCGGGCCAGCCCCAAAGCTACCTGCCTGTCCACACCCGGCGCAAAATGCGCCTGCACAACACTGGGCTGCCCCAGCGTGAGTGTGCCTGTCTTGTCCGTGACCAGAATGTCCATCCGGCGGGCCTGTTCGAGCGCATCGGCATTGCGGAACAAAATACCGGCCTGCGCGCCAAGGCCCGTGCCCACCATAATGGCGGTTGGTGTCGCAAGCCCCAGCGAGCAGGGGCAGGCAATAACCAGAACGGACACGGCATTCACCAGACTGGCGCCAAAGTTGCCCGTAATTGCCCAGCCCAGACCCAGCGCCAGTGCGGCCAGCACCAGCACTGCGGGCACAAATACTGCGGCCACACTATCGGCCAGACGCTGCACACGGGCCTTGCTCCCCTGTGCCTGCTCCACCATACGCACAATGCCCGATAGCACTGTTTGCGCGCCCACTCTGGTCGCGCGCACATGCAGGGCCCCTGTCTGGTTGAGCGTGCCCGCAAACACCGCATCCCCCGTGGTTTTGGCAACGGGCGCACTCTCCCCGGTCAACATGGCCTCATCCAGATCGGACTGGCCTTGCAGCACCTGCCCGTCCACGGCCACACTCTCGCCCGGGCGGACCAGAAACACATCACCGGGCACAAGCTGCTCAACCGGTTGGTCCACCCACTGGCCATCGCGCTGCACATGGGCAATGCGCGGTTGCAGGTGCAACAGGCTCTGCATGCCTGCACTGGCGCGGGCTTTTGCGCGCGATTCCAGCAACCGCCCTAAAAGAACAAGGGTTATAACCACCGCACTGCTCTCAAAATACACTGGCTGGTCAAGGCCCAGAACCGCCACCACGGTGCTGAAGGCAAAGGCCATGCCCGTGCCCAGCACCACCAGCACATCCATATTGGCAGCCCTACTGCGTAGCGCATGCACAGCCCCGCCATACAGCGCTCGGCCACACCAGACCTGCACAAACCCTGCCAGAACAATCTGGCTCCACAAGGGCAGCATAATACTGTGCAGCCCCACCATCATGCCCAGCATCTGCGCGCCAAAGGGCAGGCTTAACAGGGCAGCAAGCACAAAATTGGCCCGCTCTGCCCGCCATTGGGCCACGTGCTGCCTGTTTTGCGCCTCCGGGTCCTGCTGGCTGAACAGGCTTGCGCCATACCCCGCTTTTTCCACACAGGCGATCAGTTCCGCTGCGTCCACCACGCCGGGTACAAAACTGACATGCGCGCGCTCGGTGGCCAGATTGACCGTGGCCTGCACGGATGGCAGGGCATTGAGCACTTTTTCCACCCGGTTTACGCAGGACGCGCAGGTCAACCCGGTCAAGGCCAGATCAACACTGCTGGTTTCGGCTGCAAACCCCGCTGCCTGCACAGCGGCAAGGACCGAGGCCATCTGGGCTGCGGGGTTGTCCAGCGTAACCTG
This sequence comes from Acetobacter sp., assembly GCA_047719095.1. GTDB lineage: Bacteria > Pseudomonadota > Alphaproteobacteria > Acetobacterales > Acetobacteraceae > Acetobacter. The sequence goes on along the minus strand of JBDNSL010000029.1, from coordinate 643 downwards.
CGCGCGGGCGGTGGCAAAGTTAACCGTGGCCTGTATGCCCTGCTGGCGGTTGAGCACTTTTTCCAGCCGGGAGGCGCAACTGGCACAGGTCATGCCCATGACCGGAAAACTGATAATCTGGCTCATGCTTGTCGCACTCCATGCCTGCGCTCACTCAATACCGGGTATACCCTGCCCCACACTGGCGCGGAAGCAGGGCATGGGCGCGTCCATTCTTCTTGCCATACATGCCCCCTGGGGGTATATTTAAAAAATGCGCTGCCTTTCTCTCTTTCGCCAGATGCTTCTGGGTTGCCTGCTTGTGCTGGCCGCCAGCACTGGCCTTTTGGCATTGCATACCCCAGCACAGGCAGCACACACGGCCATGGTCCATGCCAGCATGCACACAGCAGGCCACGGCATGGCGGAGGCCACACCTCCGCACCACCACAGCCCAACGGCTGTTGGCTGCCCCTCCACTACTGCTGCCACACACCACCTTATGCACCACCATGGGGCATGCTGCATGACGGGTAACGCCCTGTCGGTTGTGGACACAACAGTAAGCGTACTGCCGGTGGGCTTTTTGTGGCACACCCGCGCACGCCCTGTTGTAACCCCCGCCACCGCCCTGCCAGACCGCAGGACCACCCCCCTGCTACGC
>JBDNSL010000028.1:4569-26631 GCA_047719095.1 Acetobacter sp. | reverse complement strand
TCTCGATGAAAATTTCCGCCCTACCCGGGTCAGTTCTCAGTGAAAATCAACAGGCATTCCCCATATTGGCGTAATCGCCCTCAATCAGCGCGCCCTGCCCGCAGATAATGGCGCGGTGGATGCCCCCAGCACCAAGGCTGGCCTGCTGCGGGGCTTCCGTGGTCGGGATGAAGCGAATACCCAGTAGGTCAAAAATCTGACCGGTCTGGTAGGCGTCAGACCCATACTGCCCGCGATACAGCAGCTTGAAGTCATCATCGCGGAACAGGCCCAGAAGCTGGCTGTTATCCAGATAGCAGTGGTAAACCCCGCCATCGAGCGTGGGCACATTGTTGTCACGCAGGGCGGACAGCGCTGCGAGCATGGCCTGAATGGTCAGCAGGTCGCCCGTCACCACCGTGCCGTTGACATCCTTCATGCCCGCGGCCAGCAGCCCACCCGTTGTGGACCGACCATTGGGGCGCAGCACAAGCGGCGCGGTCGCGGCCACAACGGCCATGCCTTCCGTCCCATCGGCAACAGACACGTTGGTGCTGAACGTCAGCGCGCCGGAAATACCCTGCGGAGCGGTGGAGGCATTCTGAGCATCGGCCACGGCCCCAACAAGCGTGTAAGAGCCTGCGCCAACAGTCACAAGCATGCCACTGGATGCGCCAACGGCAATAACCTGCCCCTCATCAGACAGGATGGTCTGGAAACCGCGAATATCGTCAACGGCAATGACGGTTCCCGCAGCGGCCAGCGTTGCCGCCACGCGGGTATTCCCACCCAGATAACCACCAACACCGTTCTGGCCGCCCCCGTACAGAGCGTTCCGGGCCAGCCGATCCAGTGTCTGGCGGGCGTTGATGCCGAGGCGCGCGGCGTTGGCAAGGAACTGGTTGGCAACACCAACACCTTCGGTCACCTGGTTCAAATCCATGGTGTTGCCATACTGGTTGATGGACAGCGTGTACTGCTCAACAGACCATTCCGTGGGCGACATGCCGTTATCGAAGTTGGTGTTGCTCGCCGGGTTCAGCGGGGTGGTGGCTGGAGCCAGCAGGCCCGCGCGGGTGTCCGTAATGGTCTGACCAATGCGGGCAGGGAAGTCCATGCGGTCCGCAATAGACCGGAACCCAAGGCGGGATTCCAGCGCGTCCTGAAAGGCGCGGGAGAGGTATCCCTGTTGAATAATGGGCTGTAGAGCGGCGGGAAAATTGGCAATCGCCATGATATACTTCCTTATGATGCTGAGAAAAAATTACGCCCCAGCATCAGCCGGTCAGCGGTGCCCACATCTGCTGGCTGGGGGAAAGTTGCGGGGTTACGTGGGGGGCCACTTGAGGCCCAGAGCCGCCGCATTGGCCGCCACATCCTTGGCGTCAGCCTTGGCGGCGTTGAACGGCGCCGGGTCGCCGGGCTTGGGTGGGGCTGGCGTCTTTGTCGTGCCTGTCTCAGTCCCCGGCTTGGGTGGCTCAGAGAACAGATAACCACGGGCCTCTTTGGCTGCGGTCATCACCACGTCCAGCCCTTCGACCTCGCCATTCTCACCGATCTTGACCGCATCGAGATCGATCAGCTTCACCACGTCCTCAGGCGCGACTGCACCCAAACGGACAGCAGCAGCTTTGGCCTCCGCGCGGATAACGGCTGCATCGGCCTGAGCCTTTGCGGCTTTGCCCGCCTCTGCCGCATCTTCCTGCGCCTTGGCAACGGCGGCAGTCGCTTCCGCCAGCTTGGCCTCGGCTTCGGATTTCTGCTTGTCAAACTGCGCTTTCAGGCCATCACGGGACTTAATCGCATCATCACGCTCACCACGAATGGTGTCCCGCTCCGCGCGGGCCGCCTGCAATTCTGCGCGCAGGGTTTTGAGGTCGCTGCGGGCTTTTTCAAGTTCGCGCGGCGTATTCGGGTCAATCGGAGGATTGGGCTCTGTTGTCATCTGACACTCTGTTTTTGGGGTTTCCAGCATCTGCTGGGGAACGATCAGGCCGTAACCTGTCGTGTCTCAGTGCGCCCTGCCCCGGCAGATTGCCGGTCGGCTTTGGCAGCATTCTTTGCGGCTTCTCGCTTGGCCACCAGAACAGGATCGGTCAGTTCATCAAGAACCCGCGCCCATTCGGCCTGAGGGTCGGCCGCACCAACCTTGGCGGCATAAATGCTGCACGCGGTCTGGTTGCTCATGAACCCGCTCGCAACAGCGGTGGCCAGCCCTTGCGCCAACTGCAAAAGCTCCGGGTCCGTGCTGGGGAAATACGGCGGCCATTGCAGCGCAAGGCCGGTATCAGGCAGATCCTTGTAAGTCTGCCCGCCCACAATAATGCCCTCCGTCACGGCGGACGAAAAACGGCAAATCATGCGGTACAGCGCAAGCAATCCGCATTCGCCGTAGGAGAGGCGCAGGCGATCAGCCAGCCAGACGAGGCTCTGGCACATCATCTCCATGGCGCGCCCCGACTGAGCGGCGCTTATCTTATCTGCGTGCGCCCTGTTCCCGTGGATCTGCTCCAGCACAATGGCCCGCAGTTCTCGGTATTGCTGGAGCATAGCGTCAGACGCATCGCCATTGATTTCCAGCAGCTTGGCGTCCCCATCCATGGGGAGCGTCAGCGCGGTTGCGGAGCCGCCGGTTGTGCCCGCCGCATCGCCACCATTAGGGTCAGCGTTCCCGGCCTTAATCACCAGCTTGGGGTCAGAGCTGTATTTCAGCCCACGCCCGGACTGCGAAAGCAGGTAGTCGCACTCAATGACGGTATCAATCGCCCGCTCGAACGTGCACGGCCCATCAACAACGCCCGGTTGCGCCATGTTGGCCATCCATATCCACGGCACAAACTTGAGGCCGTGCTGAATGGTGCGGCCCTTATCAACCTCGTCGGGCACTCCATCGGCGACCGGCCGAGACACATACACCCTGCACTCAAGCCTATCCCACTCACGACGCCACCAGTAGAGTGTCTCCGCACTATCCGCCGGGATTGCCCATCCCTGCGCGGCAAGGTCTCGGCCTTTGACCTTGTATTGCTCGGTCACACGCACAAGCTGGCGGGCCGCGTCCCATTCGGGCGTCAGGTAGCGCGTGTCGAACATTGTCACGCACGGCACACGCTCGGCTACTTCCACCAGCAGGGCGGACGAACCAACGGAACCGGCAATCACAGCCTCCAGCATGACGGCAGGCAGAGCACATTCCGCATCAAGTGCGGCCAGAGCCAGGCTGGTGCGTTCGTCACCAGTTTTCAATGCAGGCCAATGGCTTTCGCCAAACACCAGCGATGCGCTCTCGTCCACGACCGTTGCGCACATGTTGGTCCGCACAGACGGCCTGCGCTTGGAGAGCGGGATATACTCACCTGCCCCGTTATATTCAGCGCTAAACGGGTTCGGAATGTCGTCGTACTGCACGCAGTCCCGCACCCGCATCAGGGCCGAGAGCCGAGCCGCACGCGGCGGCAATCCGTCGTCCTGCGGGTAGGTTTCTCTGAGTTGTTTCCAGTCCATACGACCCCGTGGCCGCGATTACCGGCCCAGATTAAAACGTGTTGGTGTCAGGCGCGCGGGCGCGGCAGGCGGCGGCCCAAGCATGAGGTTAGTAATGGCCCAAACCAGTGCGTCTGCCCGGTCGGGCGAGCGTGCGCCCTGAAACCCGCTGGCTGAGAACTGGCAGAGCTGGTCCTCCATATCGGGGAACCTGCCATGGTGCGTTACCTTGCCCTGTTCGTAGAGTGCGGCCACAGGCTCGGCGCGCGCGAACTTGCCGCGCGATGCCGTGACCAGCGTGACCGGTGCCGTGGCGCGGGCCGCGCGTATCGTGCTTTCGACCATCGCGCCGCCGAAGTTGCGTTCAGCCACAATCCGGTCGCCTCGCCACAGGTCCAGCGCATCCAGTGCGATCTTGGCCCATCCAGCGGGCCCGGTGCGGCATGACAGGTCAGCCAGCACATGGCCGTTGCCGTCCGCGTCCACACCGCAGACCGAGATGCCGATTTCATCCGAGCGCGTATCTTCCGGCCCCGAGCAGCCCGACGGATCGACCGCCACCACAATGCGCAGCATGCGCGCCAGCACGGCGGCACGGTTGGCATCGGTTATCGTGGCCTCGCGCCTGATCCGGTCCAAGGTCCAGAGCGCGCCTTCGATTGCAGTCTGGTAATTACCGAACAGGAAGCGCTGCCGTTCCTTCTCGGGCAGGCTCTCAAGCTGCTTCAAGTATTCCGGCGACAGGTTGGCCCGGTTGCTGTCCGGGTTGATCTGCATGGTGGCGTAATCAGCCGGATCAGGCAGCGGTTCGCCGGATTTCGGTTCAATCTTCCGTTCGAACAGGCTGTAGAGCCAATGCGAGGTCGTGGGCGGGTTGGCGTCGATATACTCCTTGACACGCAGGTCCGACTTTTGCGCCAGGCGCGTCAACAGCATATTGCGCGCGCCGTATCCGATCTGACTGGCTTCGTTCAGGTAGACCGTGGCGAACTCGAGACCGAGGATCTTCTCGGTGCGGTCGGAACTGTCGAGGCCGTGGAACAGGATTTCGGACCCGTTCGGCAAGGTCACAAACCAGTCCGTGCGGTTCAAATTGTAAGGTACGCCGGGAAAGCACAGACGCATGACCTTGGGGAATGTGTCCCCGATAATCGAGTGTTTCAGGGCGTTAAAACGGTGCCGGAAAATGCCGTGTCGCGTACCCGGCGCCTTAGCCGCGCGAATGGCCACCGCACGAATCAGCAAAAAGGTTTTCCCCGACCGCGAGCCGCCGCGCAGCAGGCAGTGCGTGGCTGGGCTGCCCAGCAGCCGGTTTGCCTCCTGCTGGGCCGGGTTCAGTTTGGCGACCATTACAGCGCGTCGTCGTCCGGGGTTATGTTGATAGCGATATTTCCGGTCGTCTCCAGCTTATCTTTAAACATACCGAGATGACGCCCGATCTGCGTCAGCGCGCCCAGCTTGTCCCAAGCCTTGATCTTGGCGACATGCTCGACTTCCTGCCCCTGCGATCCAGGAACGGGCCGCACGACAACCTCAATCGAGGAAATCCGAGCCGCTGCGTCTGCATCCATATTTCCGGGATGAAGCAGGGAGCCATCCTCGGAAAAAATGTCCCGGATATCGCCGAACCCAAGCTTGGCCAGCTCTCGAAGGACGCGGTCTTGCGTTATTTCCGTCCGCGTTGACCGTGCTTTCTGGGCTTCAGAGATTGCCTCGGAAACGTTAACATTTGACAACAGGCGCGAAGCCTGTTCCCGCGCCGTTTTTGGGCTATATCCAGCCCTCAAAGCCGCCTGAGTAGCATTCAGATCGACAAGATATTCCTCGACGAACCGCGCCTGTTTTGGCGTCAGGTTCGCCATTGGCAATTCCCCTTGTCTTAGGTTGCACTCACCCAAACTGATCCACGCACAAAAAAAGCCACCCGAAGGCAGCTTATCCAAGGCGCAGGTGTTCGATTGTGATTATTTGCGTATCATACCTGCGCGCAAGGTACAAGGTTTTCCTGCCTGCCATCGCGACGCACCCCATCCTTATTCCGGTAGAACGATGCAAGCTGCTCAAGCAACATCGCACTCTGACCAGAAATTTTCGTCCGAGCGGTTGGAAGGCTCATGTGCGGGAAAAACTCTTTCGCCATTTTGGTAAAGCTCATTTCGTCCACGAGCATCATGCGCAAACGAAGTTCTGCACCAACGCCATACGCGCGCTGAACATCCAGAACCCGCCCCCACGCCTTCGCGCGCACAACCTGCCACGATACCGGATCGTGCTTAATCGTCGCGTCCTTCACATAATCCGGGGCATATTCGACATAGCCAAACTTCCCGAACACATAATCACGATACCACCGCTCTCCAGCGTTCGCATCGTCCTGGGTAATATCGCCCACATTGAGTAGGGATTGCACGGTCGTCAGAACCCGAGGCGGATTACCACGCGTAAAAACCGACTTAGCCGCCCGCTCAGGCGTTGGCCCATTATCCACCGCAACCGGAATTTCATACCGAGGACGTGCAGCAACTTTCCCCATATCAGGCCATCCTCATTTCAACGCGCTTCATCTGAGCCATAAGGTTTTTCATCGCCCGGTTATCCCCCGGTGTCGCGGAGCCGAACAGGAAGGCCCCGCTTCTGTGCCGCCACTTGATGTGCCCGCCATTCGTATGCTCGGCACTCCATCCTCGCGCTTTAACGCGGGAGAGAATTTCCTTAATGCAATGGCGACCGGGTTTCATTCCCCTGCCTTCCCCACCAAAGCCTTCTGCGCCTCAGTCAACGGAACCCAAGCCCGCAAATTACAGAGCGCACAGGCCACATCCCAGTTGCGGGGCGGCGCGTAGATTTCGGAGTTTGTGGGCTTGAATGGGGAGGGGGTCATTGACCAACATCCGCCAGAGCAAAGACAATTCCCCGGCAATACAGGTCATCGTCTTCCATCACATCAAACGTGGCGTGTGGGATTGTTGTTTCGTATGCCCACGATGCGCCCTCGCCATTTTCGCCCTTTACATTCTTTGGGCACCAAACCGCCTCAATGGCTCTTTGGTTTTTCTGACACTCAAAATAGGCGCGCAAACCATCTTCGTCTCGATTATCGCAAAGCTGCTCAAAATCGCCAACCAAGCCAGACAGCGAAACCCAAAACTTAGTCCCGTTGCAAGCGCCGATTTCATCAGAAATAGCGCCCTCCAACTCGACCAGATCGTCACTCGCTCCGTAAACGATCACAAGACCATGTTGTCGAGCAAGTAGCTGATCATCCCGCGTGGTTTCACTGCGGTATTGTCTGCCAGTTAGGCGCGCTGCCATTTCTGTCGGGGTCATGATTTGATGGAATCACAAAACCCCGCGAATGTACAGCAGAAACGCGCACCAATCGTCACTTTCCGCGTGTCGTTATTTTGCGACAGTACCCGCTATCCACAGGGTTGTACACAAGGCCCACGCTGCCAGTCTTTTCGCAGCGGTAGGATTTCCTCATCCAGCAACCCCTCCTCCGGCTCATGCAGCGGGACCGGGTGCGCCTCGACCACTTGGACGGGGCCCGTTCGCACACCCTTCGTCCGTCATGAAATCCACCAGTTCGTCCGGGTCTGGCGCGTGGACGTTTCCCCATTCGGTCATGGTCATTTTTTGGCAGCCTCTCGGTTCTGAATTTTGGCCACATATTGCGCATAGGCATCTTTCGCCTTACGCGACAGTCGATCAGAAACGCCTTGATTTCCCGCGATCATGTGAGCGAGCGACCACATGGCATTTCCGGCAGCGTAATACCGCTCCTTATCCGGCATAGAAACGGAACTCCATCTGACGCTCTCATGAACCAGATCGAGCAATTCCAGAGCATGAGCGCGGTTGATACGCACAGTCGCAGCCTTCCTGCTCCTTTTTCTCGCTATTCCACACATACCCCTAAAATCCCCCACAATGCCCGCACAGGGCAGTCTGACTATCGACCACCCAAGACCTCATCAACGATCCCCAAATTCTCTGGGGCATGCTTCCTGACGGCTGCGCGCAGCATGTCCTGTAGTTCGCTCTTTGACGAGCGCGCCTGAACTGCTGACCTTCGAACAATAACTGGGTCGCGCCATGCTGCGTTGTCTGCCGTCTGGCGTGCTGGCCGGTTGGTTATTTCTTCGTAGGCTGCGGGAGACTGGCTACGGATAAGGGACAGTGCCCGGCTTTTCCGTGCAGGGATATCGGCCTCGTTGATGAAATTTTCTCCCTCCTCGCGCCAGCCTGTCAATTCCCGCCGATCCCAAAACCTGCGCCATTCCAGGTCAACCCCGGCAAGAGGTGTGCGGCGCGGCCTTGGCCCCTCCAGTTGAGGCGCATTGGACGCGCGCGCATTCTGGCGGCGCAGGCTCTCGGACTTCCACCACTCGGACAGCAGCGCCGAAAGAACCTTAACCGGCGGCCACCACTCGCACTGGCCGGAAACGTAGTGGAGCGCATCGTTCGTGAACGCGGCCTCTGGCACGTCTCGGATGAGCATTTCCACGTAGGCCGCAATCTGCGATCCAGTCACAGGTTTTTGGCAGTTCACCACGTTAGCAAGCTTGAGCAACCAAGCGCTCATACGACCAGCCTGCTCGGGGTGATGGGTTGATTTCACATCGGCCACAACGTTCATTTCACCACCTCGGTGTTGAGATTTTCAAGGCCTGCGTCGAGGTCATACCCCTCCAAATTCCACTGGCTCGCTATGGCGTCCGGCCCCTTGGACGTTCGGTGCTTCACCGCCCCCTCAATCCACGAGACCGCATCGGCAGGCCGTTGCTCCGCCGCCTCTCGGACGATGGACAGCAGCAGGTCGCAGCGGTCTCGGCAGGCTTTGAGCCATCGACCAATGAGATTTCCGCACTGAGCCTCGGATTTCCCGGTCATGTGGTGCAGCAGCACTTTGCCCTCACGGAACAGTAGGGTTCGGGCATCAACGGGCCGATCGGGTTCCGCGACCGGCTCCGGCGGTCCCGAACGTAGTGAGGGTATATTACTCTCCCTATCCCTATCCCTATCCCTTGCATTGCCACGGGATATGCCGGGGGTATGCCGTGGCATAGTATTTTCACATGCCGTGGCATCTTCCGTGACATGTGCATCGGCATCTTTATTACTTGCAACCTCTGCACTGCCTTGGGATTTTTCCTGCTTCTGCCACCGCTTAGCTGCGCGCTCCCTCTGTGCAACGCGCGCCTTCCATGCGAGCAGGGCCTTTTCTGCCACAACTGAATGATACAAGCGCCCATCTGCGCATTTCACCCAGCCACGCAAAGCCATAGGCTTCACCTTTTTCCATTTCGATCCCGAGCACGATAAATGCGCGAGAACTCGGTCATCATCGGGCAGGCTCGCTGCCGGAACTTGCAACCATGCCTTGCACCAAAGGGCGATGGCCGCCTTAAACTCATCGCCAGAGGAAAGCGCGAAAATATCACTGTCCATCAAGCGTGTTACGTCTAAAGCCATGAATGGCAGGCCCCGCAGGTCGCAATCTGGTGGCGTTAGGGGCGCGGGTAAGTCTGTCATGCCATCACCGTCCCTTTCAGCGGCATGCCGTGACGCTCCAGAAAGAACAGCACTTCCTCCAGAGAGCGGCAGACGGCAACAGCGTGCCCTGCCCGCTTAAGGCGCTGGTGCATGTCCTTCTGGGTCTTACTCACGGTGCCTTTGGGTGTCTTGATCTCGATAAAGAATGATCGCCCCTTGTGGTGAATTTCCATATCAGGAACGCCCGGCACACACCCGCGAGCCTTGCGGCGCATGCCCTCGCGCGGACCCATCTGGCGGTTTTCTGTACTCCACGCCACAGCATCATCTGGCAGGATGAATTGCAGGGCCTTCCAGATGTGCGTGTGTAGCCGGTCCTCTTCATGCTGGGCCATGGTCACATCCCCAAAGCGCGGCGATAAACGTCCAGCAGCGTTTCCTGCTCCTCAACCTCGCTCGGCTCCTGCTTGCGAATACGGATGATCTGGCGCAGCACTTTCACGTCGAAGCCCGCTGACTTGGCCTCCGTGAAAACGTCCTTAATGTCGCCTCCCAGAGCCTTGCGCTCTTCTTCCAGTCTTTCGACCCGTTCTATGATGGAGCGTAGGCGGTCGGCTGCAATGCCACCCACTGCCGGGTCTTCGTTATGGGTCTTAGGAAATTCAGACATCACACACCCTCCATCGGGTAATACTCAGGGGCAGGCCGCACCACTCGGATGCCTGCCGCCTTCAAAACCTTGTCCGTGAATGGCCTGTCGCCGTTGGTCATTTCATTGAGGGATTGCCTCGTCATGCCAACGGAGCGCGCGGCCTCTGCTTCTGACCGGAAAGTGTCAAGCCAACGCCTGACAAATCCCAATACCTCGCCTTGCGTCAGGCTGTTGCGGCGGGTCACTTCTTCAACTCCTCTTCCGCAGCCTTGAGCGCGCGCCTCATCTTGTCCGACCACGTATCCCAATCGAACCAAGACACATGCACCCATGTTATGTGGATTGATGGTGGTGGCCCGCCATGCGTTCGGAACCACTGGAACCGGCAAAGCCGGAGCTTAAACCAAGGCATTCTTCTTCCTCACGTGCCTTACGGCGCTCAGCGACAAGGCGTTCAACCTCTGCCGCTATCGCGTTGCTGGAAGCCATCAGTTCGATAAGCGCCTCTGCATCAGGGGCGTTCGTGCCTGACAGCCAGTTACGTGCGGCCCGTGGCGTCTTTTTCGCCGCGCGGGCCAGCATTTCGGTTGCAAACCTGAGGGGCTCGAACTCCCGTTTGATCACGTTCAAGAGCCTGTCTCGGACGGGCATGTGCGTAAGGCCCATCATTTGCGGAAACTTTCGGTCACTTTTTGACTGTTTCCGGGCGGAAATTGCCCGATCATTCCACATCGCTTTGCTCCATTCTCGGTTTTGCGGAACACGAGAACTGGAGAAACCATGGAGAAGGAGACCGAATTTGGAACGGTGCAGTATGGTGGCCGGTATGCGCTGGACACGTTAAACGCGTGTGACGCAATGCCAGCCGCCATGCACAACACTCCGTTCCTCTGGCAGTCTACTGTCAGAGCAGCGGAGCTTTGGTCGTTCCTGCACCCATACGCGACCATCCAGCAGCGGCAGGCACTGCTGGCGGAAGTCGCGCGAAAGCTGGGGGTTGGGGATGCAGTGACGGGCATGGGTGCTTGAAGGGGTTAGAGCGCCAGAGGCTCGCGGTATTTTTCAAGGCCGCGCCACATGGCATCCACAACAATGGGGTGGCCAACGGGCAAAGGGGCACTATCCCGCCTCACGCCCGCATCCGGCTTGGCTTCTGGGGCAGCTTCAACGCTGGCAGTGGGGCCAACAATTCGTTTCGCTGGGCCGTACCAATTCGCAATCGTGTTGATCGACAAGCCAAGGTGCTGCGCTACCTCGGCCTTGGTCATGCCCTGCCGCACAAGCGGGAGTATCTGCTCAATGCGGTCATTTAGCCGAGAAGGCGGCAGGCCTCCGCGCTGAGCATTGTTTTCGCGCAAAACGCGCTTGACGGTCCATATTCCCCACCGCGTTTGCTCAGCAATGGTTTTGATCGTCATGCCTTGGGCGCGAAGGCTCAGTATTTTCTCGTCGCGTGGGTCAGGTTTTTCCATGGTCATATCATTTCACCTTCATACAGAGGATGATCACATCACCGTCACGGATTTCGATGCATTGGGGTTTGCCGAGTTGGCGCAGGGCGTCGGGGGAAAGCGCGGGCGATCCGAACGCGGTCCATTCGCGCGCACTGACCGGGCGACAGTAGGCGGCTTTGTATCCGGGCGGGATGGCGCTCATGTTCGTACGCCTTTGGGCGAAGCGCGCTCAATGGCGGTAGGCCAAGCATGATCATCCGGCCAATTATGGGAAAACCAACCTACTGCCCGCGAATAATTCCGCGTGGTGACATCTCCGCCGCGACGAATGCGAGGGATTGTGCGGCTGTTCTTGAAAATGATGCCTGAAACAGTTGCATCCGACACGCCACGCGCAGCGCAGTAGGTGTCAGTCAGTTTCAAAAGGCGCTCAGTGAGTTCCATAACGACTATATGCGGTATTATTACCGCTATCGTCAACACAAAAAGCGGTCTCTTTACCGCGTGAAGAAAGTCGAAAAATGCGGCAATTTAACCGCATGGATATTCAGGAGTTCATTCGCCGATACGATGCCGCCCTAGAGACCGCTGGCCTGAGCAACAGGAAAGCGACAGAGATGGCTGGCGTCAAAGAGGACACAACCAGGAACCCACGCCGCAAAGGAACCACGCCGGATACCTTGTCTGTCGTGAAGTTAGCGCACGTCCTGCATGTTGCTCCATCCTACTTTCTTGAGCCCCTAGGCATCACTCCTGAAACTCTAGGATTGAGTATCCAGCCTCCTGATAATACGCCGCATAATGACGAGGAGATTGCCCTCCTCCAAATCTGGCGCAGAATGGACGAGGACCAGCGCAGGTCTTGGCTCCTGCTCCTCGAGCGCGGGCTTAATTGCAGTGCCGCGTAATCCCTCACCCTCGACTCTATCAAGCTGTGCCATGGGTCGAGTATGTCAGAACAAAATGAGAACGACAAGGCATGGCTAAATTGGAGTAGATTGGATGGCTAGAGAGTCTAGAAGAATAGAAACATCCGGGCAAAATGAACTTCAGTTGGCTATTTATAGCACCCCAGATCAATCCATAGATTTCAAGCTTGATAGTGAGAGCGATACTGTCTGGGCAACGCAGGTCCAGATTGCTAATCTCTTCGATACAACCGTAGCCAATGTAAATGAACACTTAAAAAACATATTTTTCAGCGGGGAGCTAGATGAGCAATCAACTATTAGGAAAATCCTAATAGTTGCCAAAAATGGAAAGAGTTACAATACGTTACACTATAATTTAGATGCTATCATTAGCGTTGGTTATCGTGTTAGCGGGCCGCGAGCTACGCAGTTCAGGAAATGGGCCACCCAAACTTTAAGATTATATCTTGAGCAAGGCTACTTACTCAACGAAGCTGCTTTGCGTAGCAACCCAGAGAAGCTTAATGAGCTTGCTGCGAAGGTGCGCGCCCTACGCTCTGAAGAGCGGTCGATATACGGGCAGGTGCGCGAATGTTTCAAAATAAGCGCATCAGATTATGACCCCCACTCCCAAGAAGTAAAAAGCTTCTACGCCCTACTTCAAGACAAATTTCATCACGCAATAACTGGAATGACAGGCTCTAAACTTATAATGGATAGAGCAGATCATACTGCTGAAAATATGGGGTTGCATTCATTCGGCGGCAAATCGCCAACAATCAAGGATGCCACAACTGGAAAAAATTACCTCAACGAGAATGAGCTTTACCGGCTTCATATCTTGTCTGAGCAGTTTCTTCTTTTTGCGGAAGGGACCGCATTGTCTGGAAAAAATATGACTATGTTATCCCTTCATAAGCAATTAGACAGACTTCTTACGCTCAATGACTATTCCGTATTTGAGGGATATACTGACTACCTAAAAAATGAGGCAGACGAACATGCAAGGCGCGAGCATAAAATGTTCAAGATCCGTCAAAAAGTTGAAAGAGCTGGATTAACCTATGACCCCGCAGATTATGAATTAGGGGAATATGACGACATTCTGAGCTAACCATCCCTCCCGGCCCAGCGCCGGGATATTTTTTATCCGAAATGCGGTAATTTTACCGTTGACAGGCGCGGTAAAGATACCGCATAAAATACCCATCACAACCGAACAGGTGATGGGCAATGAACCGCACACTCCAAACAAAACCAGTCACCAGACAATGGGACTACATCGCCACAAGCTGGGCGCTGGCAGCCCTGTACAATCCGTTCGTGCAGGTCGCCATTGGCGTGGCCTTCTGGGGCGCTGCTGCCGCATACATCTGCCTTGCAGATAGCGCCATGCTAGTCGTGGCAGACTGCCTGAACCTCCTTTTCTTCCCGTGGAATATCGTGGCCGATCTTAGCGGGTTGCCTCGCGCTCCTTATTTGGAGGGCTGAGGGGTGAGTAACTTGGACCTTGGGAACTGCGACAACCTCATGATGGGGCCTGCTTCGGCGTCCACCCCTCAAGCAAAGCCCGCTACTGAAAAGAACTGTGGAACATGCAGGCTTTGGGGCGACAACTTCTACAAAACAGCCCCTTGGAAAAGCACATGCTCCGGGGACTGCGCTGCTGATGTTGTCATGGATGTACCTGCATCATGGAAAAGCAATGCAGGAATGGACGCTACTGACGGCGCAGACTGCCCTGCATGGCAAGAAATAACCCCCTGATGCCCCCGCACTTCCCGGCTCGCGGGCCGGGTTTTGTGGCCGCATTGGCCGAATGTTTCCCACGAGGGAGTTTGGAAAATGTCTTACAAAAACGAGGCGTACGAGAAGGCGCTTGGCGAAGGCATGTTCAGCACTGAGGGGCTGACACCTTTTGTTGCCATTGAAGTGCAGAAGTATGAAACGGCAATCGTAAACCTGCTGCGCGTAGCAGATGCGATGCAGTTCCCGTTTTTTACTGATGCGCCCTTGGCTTCCAGTGAGCGTGAGTTTGCTGAGGAGAGTATTGGCAACATGGTGTGCGCCGTACGCGAACTTCACGAAAAGAACCGTCTGGATCGTGGCCTTGTCGCACAAACGCGACATGACGCCATGCGCGGGCTGGAGGTCGCAGCGTGACCAGCTTCATCCATTTCTTGCCCAGCGAAGTGCAGGGAATTGTCCGCGACATGAAAGGGATCGAGGTCATTCTGGAAGGTCAGAAGGGGCTTGTTCCTCGGTTTGGCGAGCAGTGGTCGGCCCTTATGGACGCGCAAGTGAAGGTGTCGTTCATGATTGATCGGCTGGAGCGCATCTTGGACATTGATGCAAAGCTTAAGGCGGCCAAAGCATCTAGCGGCACAGAGCGGGCGCTTGTTGGTGCTCAGGAGGTGGTGGCGTGAGCGACCCAATGCTTGCGGCCGCAAACCGCATCCACGCGGATGTTCTGCGCCCGGCCATAGCGGCATGGAGCCACTTCATCACCGCCATTCGTGAAGATGGGGCGGATGCAGACGCATGCCTGCTGGAGCTTATCGGTGCTGCCGAGGAACTGGAGCGCAAAGGAAAGCAGGCTGCGCAGCTTCTTCGCCCCGAACTGGCGCGGTCAATGACGGATAACGGCGTGACCGGGTTTCAGTCGGAAAACTGGAAAGCCAGCCTGCGCGACAAACCGCCAGAGCCTTTCGTGACAGATGAAAAGACATTGAAGGCCGCGCACCCGGAACTCTGGCAGCCACAGCCTGACAAGTTCCAGACCAACGAAATGAAAAAACTAGCCCGGAAGAAGAAACTTCCCGGCGTTTCCCTAACCAATGGTGGCGCACCCGTTCTGGTTGTTAGCGCCCGTAAGGATGGTTGAATTATGAGCAATGCACTTACAACCCATTCGTCTGTTTTGCAGCCAACGACTTTTCAGGAGCTGATGAGCTTTGCCAATATGGCGGCAGCATCAGACCTGATGCCCAAGGATTACCGCGGTAAGCCCGAAAACATCATGATTGCTGTGCAGATGGGTTCCGAGCTTGGTCTGGCACCCATGCAGGCCATTCAGAATATTGCCGTCATTAACGGGCGTCCGAGCATCTGGGGCGATGCCATGCTTGCGCTGGTGCGCGGCTCAGGGCTGTGCGGATCAGTCAAAGAGTTTTTCGAGAGCGACGGGGATAACTTTCAGGCCGTGTGCGTGGTCAGGCGCAAAGATGGCGATGAAGTGCGCGGCGAGTTCAGCATAGCCGATGCAAAGAAGGCCTCCCTGTGGTCCAAGCAAGGCCCGTGGCAGCAATATCCACGCCGCATGCTTCAGATGCGCGCCAGAGGGTTTGCCCTGCGTGATGCTTTCCCAGACGTGCTACGCGGCCTTATCAGCGCCGATGAGGCTGCCGATATACCCGTCGAAACCATATACATAACGCCGCGCCAAGAGCGCATTACCGATCCAAGGCCCATAGACCACCGCGCCATATTCAAAGACCGCCTTGCGGGCTGCACGGATGCAACCTGCACCGATGTTCTGTGGCAGACGTGGCAGCGTACGCTTGCAGCCGCCGAGCAGGCTGGGCGCGCTATCCCCGAAGACGTGCAATCCGATGTGCAGGACATGATTGCTGAGAAGCGCGCAGAACTTGCTCAAGAGCATGCTGCCGCGCCGGTTGATGAGGTGCCAGCATGATCCTCTTTTACGACACAGAAACAACCGGCCTGCCTGACCGGTTCGCGCCGCTCAATTCCGACCGGCAGCCCCGCTGCGTGCAGCTTGCCGCCATTCTGACGAACAACGCAGGCATTGAGCAGTCCTGCATCAACCTTGTGGTGCATCCTGACGGTTGGACTATTCCTGCTGGCACAGCAGCCATCCATGGAATCACAACCGAAAGGGCGCAGGCAATAGGCATTAGGGAGGCAGTCGTAGCGGCTGCCTTCTATGACCTGAGCCGCAAGGCTGATCTTGTGGTTGCTCACAACGAGAAGTTTGACCGCCAGATCGTCAACATCATGTTCGAGCGTCTTGGTCGGGGATGGAAACTTGATGTTCCGGCATTCGATACGATGGAAGCAGCCGCGCCAATCGTAAACCTACCGCCTACGCCTCGCATGATCGCGGCGGGCATCGACAAGCCCAAGGCACCCAAGCTGGAAGAGTGCATTCAGCACTTCTTTGGTGAGAAGCTTGAAGGCGCACATGATGCCCTTGTCGATGTTCGCGCCTGTGCTCGCCTTTATTTTCATCTGCGTGGTGAAGGCGGTGCGGCATGACCACCCCCACAAACTGGCCCAACTCCGAGCGGCCCGGTGTGCCGATGTTTCCTGAGCGGGATGGGTGGCACATTCTGTGGTGTAATTCATCACCAAGCGGCGATTACTTTCGATACTGGCACAGCAAAGAAGAATTATGGAGCGAGACGCGCCACCGCAATTTGTGCCACTGCCTGCCTCTGCCTAAATATGGGCATGACCCTGATTATGTTGCATGCCGCCATCAATATATCGGCCCCGTCCTCACCCCCGCGCAAATAGCTGAGATGCTGGCGGGGGAGCGGGAGCGTGTAGCGAAAGAGATAGTCGCATTCGAAGACAATTGGATGGGGGCCAGTGACGGAAACAATGCCCTGCAAGACGCTATCAGAATAATCCGCAACCTAGGAGCCGCGTCATGATGACCGCAGCGCAGCAGATCGGTGCTTACAAGCGCATGAGTGAGAGTAAGCCAACGGAATACGATGAGGCATTGCTCCTGTCTTTAATAGAAACAGCCGAACACCGAGCAGAACAGCGCGTGCGGGCGGAGATTGGGCGCGATAGCGAGCGGTTGGATTGGTTAGAAAGCGGATGCTGTGATGTACGGTTCAGGCATGAACCAATAGCCGACACAGGCGATGCTGACGTTTATTGCGACATCATTCAGCACCATATGGCCAAACCTTATGAACGTACCATTGGCAGTGCTGAAACGATCAGAGCCGCCATCGACACAGCGCGAGAGGTGGGGTGATGAATAAAGTGCAGAAATACCTTGAAAGTGGCATGTATTTGCCGCCCTTCATGAGAGACTTCCACGACCAGAAAGACGTTTTTAAGTTTCTTGATGATGTGCGGGAACGGTCTGTCAAGAAAAATGGCGGATCATATATGGCTAATATGTCATTCCCTGACGCTCAAGTTTACACCATCGACATTTTTCTGTGGGTCATGGCGCGCCATGGATACACGTTGCAGCGCTCTCGTAAAAAGCTCCCGTTTCCAGACATTCACCAGACGATTGAGGCTGAAAATGAACGGCGCAGAAGAGAGATGGCGTCAGCTTTGAAGGAATTAAAGGCATGACTGACCCACGCATAGAGGCGGCTGCACGGGCGATATGTAGCGAGATATTCTGCATGGATTGGAATAATGCAGACGCATCCAGAAAAGATGAATGCATGGCGGCCAGTCGGGCTTCCCTCGCAGCAGCAGACGCGGCGGATCCATTAAACCGGGTCAAGGGACCTCTTTGGTGCGTAACTATTGCGGGTCCTGATGAAGTTCACGCAGTCGCAGATTATGCCACAGGAGTCCGGAAAGCCCGTGAATTAAATGTCTGGCTTGAGAAAAACAATAAGACCGATGAAAACGCGCCAATTATCTACGCTTTAGTCGATGAGTGGCAGTGGGATGCTGAATCCCATGCAGAAGACATCGCGCGCCAAGAAAAAGAAGAAGCCGCAATGGCGAAGCGTAGGGAAAGAAGCGCGCAATCCGAAACCATAACCATCCCGCAGGTCCGCAACGACCGGCCTATTGAACGCAAGGGAGGGGTAGATGGGTGAAGTTCTCGCGCCTGTGCAACGTAAAGTCATGCGGGCAAGCGAGGCGGCCTCCTACCTTGGTATCTCTGAAACCAGCTTTCGGAGCATAGCCAAAAAGGAGATACCGCCGGTTCAGATCAGCGAGAAACGACAAGTCTGGCTCATTGAGGATCTGGACTCATATCTTGCTGCTCGCTCAGGCCGCTCTATTTCTCCCCAGCAGACTAATGAATGGGATTCCCTGTGCCGCCGCTTAACCTCAAATATGTGAAAATTTACAGGGATAGGCACGGAAAAACTCGATACTACTTCCGAAAGAAAGGCGCAAAGAGCGTAAAGCTTCCAGACCTCCATGCAGAAGGTTTTCTGGAAGCTTACCACGCAGCCCTCAGTGGCCATGAGCGTATCGAGCCAAAGGCAGCCACGATAAAAAGCCAGACCCTAGATCACCTCATTGTCTTGTGGATGAAATCTCCGCACTTCCTTCATTTGGAGGGCAGCACCAAGGCCGTTTACACGCGGTTGCTGAGCCGGATCCGTGAAAGTGAGGCATCGCAGGGCAATGCCCCATCCATGCAGGCAAAGCATATCCGCATCTTGGTCTCGCATTTCGGTACTGCTCCCACGACTGCCCAGCGCATCCTACGCCTACTCGGGCAACTGATGCAGTTTTCCATATCTATCGGGTGGAGAGAGGATGACCCCACCCTTGGAATAAAGATCAAGCGACAGAAGAGCGAAGGCATCCATTCATGGACAGAGGGGGAAATTGCACAATTCGAGGCGCACTGGCCATCCGGAAGCGTTCCACGCTTGGCTCTTTACCTCATGCTCTATACTGGCCAGCGCCGGAGCGACGTTGTCGGTATGGGGCCCGCGGACATTTCGGGCAACTCACTGAGCTTGAAACAGAAGAAAACCAAAACCGAACTGATTCTGCCCATCCACGCGGCACTGCTGGCCGAGATCAATCAATGGCTAGGGAGCGGCCAAACCTACCTCGAGGCAAATAGTGGCCGACCCTATACCCCCAACGGGTTTTACAACGTGTTTAAGGCATGGAGCCGTGAGGCTGGATTGCCGGAGCAATGCTCCCCGCACGGGTTAAGAAAAGCGGCGGCAAGGCGACTGGCGGAAGCCGGATGTTCGGCAAACCAGATCGCGGCCATTACGGGGCACAAGAGACTCGCCGATGTGGCCCACTACACCAAGGCAGCAGAGCAGAGGAAAATGGCAGAAGACGCCATGTCAAGGCTGACCAAAAGTGTCTAACCTGAAATTTGGAAGTGTCTAACCCACCGCGTAAACGGCTGTTTTCTGTTATTTTTATGGATGGATGGTGGACCCGACGCGATTCGAACGCGTGACCTTTGCCTTCGGAGGGCAACGCTCTATCCAGCTGAGCTACGGGTCCGTTGGCCCTTCTCCTAACCTAAAGCGGGGGGGATTGCCAAGCCTTTATCTGCATGCCGCCTGCCAGCCCCCACGCCGTAGCCCAAGTGCGTGCCAAAGCCCTGCCACACCCCCCGCTCAGGGGGCAGCAAGCCCATCAATCTGGGCGGGCAGGAACCATGCCGGACCGCCAGCAGCAAGACCGGGGGCCCCATGCTCCTGCGCCAGCCATGCGCCAGACGCCACATCGCCCCCTGATGGCAGAAAATCCTCGGGCTGGCGGATCCAGCCCACAAGATCGTTCAGGGCTACAGCGCCGCGCCGGTCACGCAGCAACAGGTGGTGCCCACCCGTAACAAGGTCCAGCCGGACATTGGGCGGGAATGCCCGCCACGCCCGCGCCATGGCCTGTGGCGGCACAAGCTGGTCCTTATCGCCATAAAGGCACAAAACCGGGCCATGCAGGTGCTCGGCCGTACGGGCTGCTGCCCGCATAAGGCTCACCAGCCCACGCAGGGCCTCCAGCCGGGTCTGGCGCAGGGTCAGCGGGTTATAATACAGGCGGATAAGGGCTGCGGGGTTATCGCTCGCCACCACATGTACCGGCAGTTCGTGCCCTGTTACCAACCTGTGGGGGAACAGGGCTGCCATAATATCGAGCGGTACATCCGCCCCCATTCCAAGGTCCCATACCGCAGGGGCGAGCAGAATAGTCCCCGCCACATTTGGGGCATCGGGGCTGGACATCAGCAGCATAAGCACGGCACCCCCCATGCTCTCGCCCATAAGGTAAAGGGGAATGCCGGGGTGTTCACGCGTAAGCAGGGCCACCTGCTCGCGCGCATCGGCCACCATCCGCGCCTGCCCGGCCCAGCCACCGCGCTGGGGTGCGCTACCAAACCCACGGATATCGGGGGCCACCACAGTAACCCCCTGCCCCGCAAGCGAGGGGGCGGAATACTCCCATGCATCCCTGCTGTCGTTAAAGCCGTGCAGGGCCAGCACCACGGCGCGTTCCGGCCCTTGGGCAGGCCACACACGCGCGGGAATGGCTGCGCCATCGCTCAGCCGCAATACCCTGTCGGGCGGGACAAGCCGGGCAGCGGCGGCATAGCGCGCAGGAGGGGTTGGTGCGGGCGGAAGCCTTGTGCCCCCACACCCGGCCAGCAGGGGCAGCACACACGCAAGCATGGCCACAGCCCGGCACCTGCTGCGGGTTACGGCTTTGCTCACGCTTATGGGAAAAGATGCCTGCTGCACAATCACAGCTAGAATGCGTATCATCGCCCCAGACTTTGCGCCACATCTGTGCGCGCCCACCAGATATAAGGCCCGCAACCCATGCTTATCCAACCGGCCAACCCCAGCCCCCGCCCGCGTCTGGGCCATGTGGAAACCATTGTCGTGGACCAGCGCAAAATTGCCTGCGATGGCGGGCTAGGCCAGCTAGGCCACCCGCGCGTGTGGCTTAAAATAGGGGGGCACCAGACAACCTGCCCCTATTGCTCGCGCCTGTTTGTGCTCCAACCCGGAGCTTTGCCCGAATCGGGGCATTAAAACGGGCACCGGGCGCAGGGTTCATTTCCCACAGGGGCGGGCTTTGGGTATGCTCCCACTTCAAGCCCGTACCCGTGTTGAAAGCTGACGTTGATGCGCCGCCCTGCCCGCTCCGCCACCCTGCCCACCAGCCCCACAGGCCAGATAAGCCCACGGCATGTGCCCCTCCACAGGCCCACATGCGCCACCAGCCCTGTGCGCGGCCGTGTGCTGGGCGGGATACTGGGTACGTTACTGGCCTGTGCAGCTTTGCAACCCCACACGGCACAGGCGGCGGAAAGTGCGCCCGTGGTCAGCCCCTACAGCACCGCCAGCCTGATTACGGACACCGCCACCGCCAGCGCAAACGCCCCGCTGCATGCAGCCCTGCGCCTGCAACTTAAACCCGGCTGGCACACATACTGGCGCAACCCCGGAGATGCGGGAGACCCCGTAACCCTGAATGTAACCGCATCGGGCGCGCTGGAGGGGGCCAGCCAGACCATAACATGGCCCACGCCCCAACGTATAAGGGATGCCTCCCTTATGTCGTACGCCTATACGGGGGATGTTGTGCTGCCTGTTACCCTGCAACTGCACCAAGGCACCACCACACCCGGCAC
The DNA here is from genome assembly GCA_047719095.1 of Acetobacter sp. Classification (GTDB taxonomy): domain Bacteria; phylum Pseudomonadota; class Alphaproteobacteria; order Acetobacterales; family Acetobacteraceae; genus Acetobacter. Next base: position 5,298 of record JBDNSL010000028.1, on the reverse strand, counting down.
ATACGGACGCACAACCCTGAACGCACAGGCAAGCTGGCTTGTGTGCGAACAGTCCTGCATTCCCCAAGAGGGCACATTTACCCTAAGCCTGCCCATGGGGGCACCACTTGCCTCTGCACAGGCAAGCCTGTTTGTGCAGGCCGCCCAGCACACACCCGTGCCCTCGCCCTACCCGGTAACACTCAGCCCCCCCGCCGTGCTGCACGTGAACGCCCCTGAACTCAACGCGCAATCCGTGGCCGATGCGTGGTTCATGCCCAGCGAACGGGGGCAGATAGCCGAGGCCGCACCACAGGAACTGGGGTTTGATGCCAACGGCCTGTCCCTGCGCCTGCCCCCCACAGCAGGCTTTGCCAGTGGCCAGCCTCTGTCCGGAATTCTGGTCCTGCGTGACCCCAATGGGGCCGAACGCGCATTGAGCGTGCAGGCCACAGTGCAGTCTGGTGCCACACCCGTATCCACATCGCCCCTGCCTTCCACCGCCCAGCCTGCACCATCCCCCACGGCACAGAACACCCCTGCCCTTACCAGTACGGCAGGTGGAGCGCTCCCCACGGACATGGCCCCACAAAAGGACCAGCCCCCCGGTTATACGAGCACTCAAAGTGGTGGGGGGGGTGGGGGGCCCCCCCCCACCCCGGCCCCGCACCCCCCGCTTGGGGGGTGGCGGGGGGGGGGGGGGCGGGTGTACCAGCTTCCCAGCGTCTTTGCCACACGTGGGCACTACAG
>JBDNSL010000028.1:0-4559 GCA_047719095.1 Acetobacter sp. | reverse complement strand
TCCGGCTGGGGCCGGCGGCCCCCCGTCCAGGCCCCCAAAAAAGCCCCAGCCCCCGGGTTATCCGCGCACTCAATGGGGTGGTGCTGGTGCGGGCCCCAGCACCACCGTGGCCCTGCTCCGCCTGATCGGGCTTGGCCTGCTGGGCGGGCTGGTGCTGAACCTGATGCCCTGCGTCTTTCCCATACTGGCCATGAAGGCACTGGCCGTGGCCCGTATGGGCCAAAGTGTGCGCACGCACCAAAAGCACAGCGCCATGGCTTACGCGGCCGGGGTTATTGTGGGCTTTACCACCCTTGGCGCACTGGTTATGGGGCTGCGACTGGGGGGGAGTGCCACGGGCTGGGGGTTCCAGTTCCAGTCCACCGTGTTTGTGGGCATGATGACGTGGCTCCTGTTTGCCATGGCGCTAAACCTGCTGGATGTGTTTGCTTTTCTGCCCCCCGCCATGGCCGTGTCCAGCTCCCCCAAACACGGGCTGGCGCATGACGTGCTGACCGGCCTGCTGGCAGTGGTTGTTGCCTCACCCTGCACAGCGCCGTTCATGGGGGTTGCTATTGCCGGGGCGCTGGCAGGCCCACCCCTGAGCGGACTGGTGGTGTTTGCAGCCCTTGGCGTTGGGCTGGCCGCACCCTACGTGCTGCTCGCCTTCAGCCCCGCTCTGGCCAGCCGCCTGCCCCGCCCCGGTGCATGGATGGATTATGTACGCCAGTTTCTGGCTTTTCCCCTGCTGGGCACCTGCGTGTGGCTGCTCTGGGTTGCAACGGTAGAGGGAGGGGCCACCACAGTGGCGCTGCTGTGCGCAGGCATGGTGTTTTTGGCCTTTGCCGCATGGGTTTATGGCATTGCACAAAAACGCCAGCGCCATGCAGGCCATAGCCGAAGCTGCACCGCCCTGTATGGTGTGGCCCTTCTGGGCCTGCTGGGGGCCATGGCGTTATTGCCGGCCCTGCAACACCAAGGCACGCAACACCCTGCGCAGGACATGGCTTTGCCCCATGGGACCGAGGCTTTTTCCACCGCCCGGCTGGATGCCCTGCATGCGGCTGGTAAACCCGTGTTTGTGGATATGACGGCGGCATGGTGCATCAGCTGCCTTGTTAACGAGCGGGTCGCGCTGAACACACAGGCCACACAGGCTGCCATGGCCCGCTACGGCGTAACCGTGCTGCGCGGAGACTGGACCCGGCGAGACCCCGCCATAACGGCTTTTCTACACACTTATGGCCGTGATGGCGTGCCGTTCTACCTGTTTGTACCCCCACACGGCGATGCGGTCATACTCCCCCAGATTTTAACACCGGGTCTGGTGCTCAGCACCATTACCCCCAGCAGCTAAGTGCCGCCGGGCCGGGTGCGCGGCCCGCCACCTGAGCAGGGCGCGGGCTACACCGCGCACCCGCAATCTGACAGTGAGCATGAATCAGGTGTAACCACCCGGCCCCTAATGGGGTGCGGCAGAAAACAGGTTAATAACCAGCACCCCGGCCAGAATAAGGGCAATGCCCGCAATGGCCGGAGTGTCCAACGTCTGTTTTAAAAACACCGCGCCAATAACCGAGATCAGCACAATACCCACGCCCGACCACAGGGCGTACACAACCCCTGCGGGCATGGTTTTGAGCGGAATGGACAAAAGGTAAAACGCGCACCCATAGGCCAGCAGGCTAATGGCGGCAGGCACCCACCGCACAAACCCCTGAGAGGCGGCAAGGCAGGCCGTACCAATAACTTCCGCCACAATGGCAATGCCCAGCAGCACCAGAGGTTTATGGATCATACCCCCGCACCGTAACCATGGTCGGGGCCAAAACCCACGCCTGCGCGCTTACGCAATGCGGGCAAGCCCGCCCATATAGGGGCGCAGGACCTCGGGCACGGTAATGGAGCCGTCCTCGTTCTGGTAGTTTTCCATCACCGCAATCAGGGTACGCCCCACAGCAAGCCCGGACCCGTTGAGCGTATGCACAAAAGCGGGGGCACCCCCGGCCTGTGCGCGGTAACGGGCGTTCATGCGCCGTGCCTGAAAGTCACGCGTGTTGGAACATGACGAAATTTCGCGCCATGCCTCCTGCCCCGGCAGCCATGCCTCCAGATCAAACGTTTTGGCCGCACCAAACCCCGTATCCCCCGCGCACAGCAGCATGCGGCGGTAGGCAATGTTCAGTTTTTCCAGCACGGCCTCGGCACAGCGGGTCATGCGTTCGTGCTCGGCCTCGCTCTCCTCCGGGGTGGTAACACTGACCATTTCCACTTTTTCAAACTGGTGCTGGCGCAGCATCCCGCGCACATCCCGCCCGGATGCCCCTGCCTCGCTACGGAAGCACTGGCTAAGGGCGGTCATGCGCATAGGGAGGGCCGCGCCATCAAGAATGTCCCCCGCGACCGAGGCAGTCAGCGGCACTTCGGCTGTGGGCACCAGCCAGCGCCCGTCCTCGGTTTTAAACGACTGGTCGGCAAACTTGGGCAGCTTGTCCGTGCCATACATCGCATCATCATTAACCAGCACAGGCACCTGCGTTTCCACGTAGCCATGCTCGTTGCCATGCAGGTCCAGCATGAACTGGCCCAAAGCGCGCGCAAGCCGCGCAAGCCCGCCCCGCAGCACCACAAAGCGCGAGCCGGACAGCTTGGCCGCCGTTGCAAAATCCATCTGCCCCAGCGCTTCGCCCAGTTCAAAATGCTGTTTGGGCGCAAAGGCAAAAGCGGGTTTGTCGCCCCATGTGTGCACCACCACATTAGCACTCTCATCCGGGCCGTCGGGCACGGTTGCATCCAGCCGGTTGGGCAGGGTTTCCAGCAGGGCCGTGGCCTGCCCGCCCAGCGCGTCCACCTGCTCCTTCAGCCCTTCCATGTCCGTGCGCAGGCACGCGCCTTCGGCCTCCAGGGCTGCTGTGTCCCCGCCTGTGCGTTTGAGGGTGCCAATCTCACGCGCAAGGGTTTTGCTGCGGGTCTGCTTGTCCTGCAACAGGGTCTGGGCCTGTCGTTTTTCCTCGTCCCAAGCCAGCAGCTTTGCAGAGACGGGGGCCATGCCCCTGCGGGCCAGATCGGCATCAAACGCGGTGGGGTCGGCTCTTAGGGCGCGGATGTCATGCATGGATCAAGGGGCCTCCTGCTCGGGGTTGGTCTTGGGGTCGGCTGCATCCGCCACCGGCCTTTTAGGCTCGATCACGCGGGCGCACAGAATGGAAATTTCGTAAAGCAGCACAAGGGGGACGGCCAGACCGAACTGGGTAATGGGGTCGGGCGGCATAAAAATGGCCCCCAGCACAAACGCGCCCACAATGGCGTAGCGGCGGAACTTGCGGAGCATGGCGGAGGTAACAATACCCACGCGCGCCAGCAGGCTGAGCACCACCGGCAGTTCAAAGGCGATGCCAAACGCCATGATCATTTTCATGACCAGAGACAGATATTCCGACACCTTGGCCTGCAACTCTATCTGCACCTGATCGCCCCCTGCGCCGGGGGTTTGGAAAGAGACAAAAAACCGCCAAGCCACGGGGAAAATAAAGTAATAGGCCAGTGCCGCCCCAGCCACAAACAGCACCGGCGTTGCCACAAGGAATGGCGCAAAGGCGCGTTTTTCCGAGCGATAAAGCCCCGGTGCAATAAACATCCATGCCTGTATGGCAACAATGGGAAAAGACAGGAAAGCCGCACCAAACAGGGCAACGCGGATATAGGTAAAAAATGCCTCATACAGGGCTGTGTAGATCAGGTGTGGCTGCTCGCCACGCTGGCGCATGATCTCGCCCAGAGGACGGGCCAAAAACAGGTAGATATCGCCCGCATAGTGGTAGCACAGGGCAAAACACACAAGGAATGCGGCCCCCGACCACAGCAGGCGGCGGCGCAGTTCCAGCAGATGCTCCAGCAGCGGCATGGCCTGATCGTGAATGGGGTCTTCCGCCTGATAGGGTCCGTTATCGCTCATACCTGCTGGTCCGCCGCTGTGCTGCCTGTTCCGTTATGGGGTGCTGTTGCGGCCTGCCCCGCGGCCTGCTTATCCGTGCCTGCCTGCTCTGTAACTGTCTGTTCCATCCCCACCTGTTCTGGGCTGGCGGGCTTGGTGCTGCCTTGCCCGGCATCCTCCGCACCGCCACCACCTGCGGGGCTGTCCGCAACAGGCGTGGGGGCGGCTGTCCCTGCCGGGTCCGCCCCGCATGGGTCTGCGGCAAGTGGGTCTGTTGCGGACGGACCTGTCGGGAGAGTGTCGCTCAAAGGCGGGGCTACGGGGGAGAGTGCCTCCGGGGGCGCACCGGTGGGGGCCTCGCCAGTGAGGGCCTCGCCAGATAACGCACCCAAAGTGGGGACAACACTGGGGGCCACACGATGGCCTGCATGCATGATGCGGACCGGCGGCACAATGGCGGGTGGGTGCAGCCTGTCCTGCTCACGCAGAATGCGGCGCACGACAAGGGGGGGCAGTTCGGGCGGGGCACTCTGTACTGCCCGGTCCTGCTCCGCAGTGTTCCACGCCGGGGCCGAGCCATAGACCGCATCCCCCATATGCCCGGACGCGTAATCTGCGGAGGACTGGGGGGCGGCATTGGTGGGGC
>JBDNSL010000027.1:0-27837 GCA_047719095.1 Acetobacter sp. | reverse complement strand
CCCCCTACCCGGACGCCCCCGCCACACCCCGCCGCGTGGCCTGCGCGCAGGGCGGCTGGAACCGTAGGCCAATCGGCACTAGAGTGTGGGCCTTCCCGCCCTTTGGGGCGCGCCCCCTTGCCGGGGTTCATCTGCTTTTTCAGGATATTACATGCGGATTATCAGATCCAGAACAGAGCTGGCCACACTGGTAGCCCAATGGCGTAACGCGGGCCAGACCATAGGCGTTGTGCCCACCATGGGCTCGCTCCACAACGGGCACCTCAGCCTTGTCAATGCGCTGGACGGGCAGGCCACACGGCGGATTGTGACCATTTTTGTCAACCCTATCCAGTTCAACAACGCAGCGGACTTCCAGCTTTATCCGCGCGGGCTGGAGGCAGACGCCGCCCTGCTGGAGGGCACAGGCAAGGTGGACGTGCTGTATGCCCCCGATGAGGCGGAGATGTACCCGCAGGGGTTTGCAACCCGCATTGTGGTTGCAGGGCTGGACGACATGTTATGTGGTGCCGACAGGCCCGGCCATTTTGATGGCGTAGCCACTGTTGTGACCAAGCTGCTGCTCCAGACCGGGGCCAACGTTGCCGCTTTTGGCGAAAAAGACTACCAGCAGCTCTGCCTGATCCGCCGCCTTGTGCGCGACCTTGACCTGCCCGTGGGTATAACCCCCGTGCCCACCGTGCGCGAGGCCGACGGGCTGGCCCTGTCCTCGCGCAATCGCCGGTTAACACCACAGCAGCGCCAGCAGGCCGCCCATCTGCCAGCAGCACTTAAAACCTGCATTGCGGATATCCACAGCGGCAAGCCGGTGGAGAGCTGCATACACGCCTGCCACGAAAACCTGAAAAACCATGGTTTTGCCGTGCATTATCTGGAGCTGCGTACAGGTGATACCCTGCAAGAGGCCCACACACCCGCACCGGACACGCGCCTGTTTGTTGCCGCAAGCCTTGGCGATATCCGCCTGATCGACAACATGGCCATTGCGTAAACCCGTTTTGGCATAAGTCTTTATACACAGGAGAACCCCCATGAGCATCACCCGCCTTGACCCCGAGGAACGCCTGAGTGGCGCTGTCATTCACAACGGACTTATCTATCTGGCAGGGCAGATTGCCGACAACGCCACACTCGATGCGCAGGGGCAGATGGAGGATATTCTGCGCCAGGTTGATGCCCTTCTGGCCAAGGCCGGAACGGACAAAAGCCGCCTGATTTCGGTGCAGATTTTTCTGGCCGACATGGCCGATATGGCGGGCATGAACCGCGCATGGGACGCATGGCTGGACCACAACAACAAACCCGCCCGCGCCACGGTGGAGGCAAAACTTGCCGACCCGTCATGGAAAGTGGAACTGACAGGCATTGCCGCCTTGGCCTAAAGGGTAGCCTCTGGCTGCCCGCCTTACCCATGCAGTTTGTCCACGCAGCGCGGCCACGGCCCTTGCGTGGACACATGGCAGACAAAGCAAAGCAGGTGCAAAATGCTACACCCTGTGGAGTAAGCGCAAAACTATTTTTTAGGGGAAAAGGTGGTGGCTCCCGAAGTAGGACTCGAACCTACGACCCAGCGATTAACAGTCGCTTGCTCTACCAACTGAGCTATTCGGGAACAGCTATTTTTCAACCACTTGGCAACTTTTGAGGCAAAACTTTTTTACAAGCCGCGCCCCGCCGTGTTGCTGTGTGTGGGTGTATAACGGCAACCCTTTGAGGGTGCAAGACCCTTTTTATATTACAAACTGTTAATTATTCTACTTTCCCAAATGATATTCCCCCACCCCGAATGACGCAGCCCCCAAACTGCACCAACTCCACGCCAGCGGCTTCCCGCACGCCCCGCTTGTGCCTACCCCGGTCACAGCCCTTTCGTGCGTTACAACCACCAGCGCGCCCCTCCGTAAAAGCGAACAAGACGCATCCGCAAATACAGCCGACCAGCTTTGCAGGTGGCGCATACTTACGGATTACCCGTTAAGTAGAAGGTTAAAAATGTAAGAAAATTCAAAACATGCTTTGTTTTTCAACAAATCATTCAACCCATTTTTCACGCACCACTCTCGGCACACTCCCTTGGCGGTAAGGCCCCTTGGGCTTTTTTTCATTTTCTGCTCTCCCAACCGGGACACCTCCCCCAACACGGTGTAAGACAGGGGAATGAGCGCACCAGCCCCTCCCCCCATATCGCGCCGCGCCCTGCTCTGGGGGACCGGTGCCTGTGCTGTCGCAGGTGGCGTTGTTCTGCTTACCCAGCAACCCCGCCCACGCACGCCGCGCAAACAACCCGATGGCGTGTACCGCAGGCTTAAAATCGGCTGGCCCGAAGCCGCCATGTCTCCCGTGCTTGCCGCCGCACTGGAGAAGAATTTTTTCGCCCAGTACAATCTGGACGTGGAACCCCTGCCCAACATCCATAACGGGCAGGACGCTCTGGCGGCTCTGGCGCAGCAAAAGACTGCCTACGCCCTTGCCCCGGCCCTGACATGGCTGCAACATTTGCATGCAGGCCTGCCCGCGCATCTGGTTATGGGGGTGCAGTCTGGTAGCCGCCGCCTGCTGGTGCGGCGCAGCAGCGGCATTGCACGGCTGGACCAGTTGATGGGCCGCAACGTGGCCGTACCGGACCAGAATGCGGCGGACAAACTGTTCTTCTGTATTATGATGCGCCGTAAGGGCATGGACGCGCTCAACCACATCAACTGGATTGACCTGCCCATAGACCAGATAGAGCAGGCCCTGCACGACCAGAAGATAGATGCCGTAGTTGCCCATGACCCCGATGCATGGACCCTGCTCCAGAACCACTCTGACCTGCTGTACGAACTGGTGGGCAGTGATACGGGGCATTACGCGGCACGCACCAGCCTTATTCTGGGCGTTTCCGATGCAGCACAGGACAAAGACCCCACTGCCGCCACGGCACTGGTGCTGGCCCTGCGTGATGCGGCACTCTGGGTTAACTCCCACCGCGATGATGCCGCAACCCTGATAGCCGACAACGCAGCAGACCTGCCCGCCACCAGTGCGCGCAACATGCTTCGCAATGAACCGGTTATACGCCCCCTTATGGGCCGGGGCCTGCGCGAACAGATCGCGCAGTACTGCGATGAACTCCAGCTTGTAGGCATGCTGGCCGATGGAGAGGATTCAACAGCCCTCGCCCGGCGCTATACACTCAACGTCCTGCACGAATAGCACGCAGCCCAGACTGGCTACCTGGCCACAGGTGTTAGCCGCAGGTGGCGGACAAAACACCCCGCCGGGCAAAAACAGTCAGCTACGCCCGGACTTGCGCGGCAGGCGCACTTCGCTGGCCAGCACGCCCAGAATAACCAGCGCACCACCAAGCAGTGCCCGCGCTGGCAGCACATCCCCCGCCAGACGCCCCACCAGACCGGCCCATACAGGCTCGCCCGCGTAAATGAGCGTTGCCCGCGTGGGGGACACGGTTTTTTGCGCCCAGTTCATCACCAGTTGAATAACCGCACTCATGGCCCCAAGGCCCAGACCGGGCACAACCCACCACCATGCAAAAGCAGGCACGTGTTCGTGCACCACCGGCATGGCGGCAAATGCCAGAAGCCCGGCAACAAGCAACTGCACAATAGCCACCCGAAAACTGTTGATTGCGGGGGAGGCAAAGCGGCTGATCAGCACAACCTCCATCGCAATGGCAATGGCGCTGACCAGAGTGACCACCTCACCAAACTGGAGGTGCAGGTGGGCTATGGCCTGTGGGCCGGTCAACAGCACCAGGCCCGAAAACGCAAACAGCACCCCCAGCCACACCATAAGGTGGGGAGATTTACGCAGGAAAAACCACTGTAAAAACGGCACAATGGGCACATACATGGCCGTAATAAAGGCCGACTGGCTGCTGGAAATACTGCCCAGCCCCAGAGTTTGCAGCGCGTAGCCAAAAAAGATGGCCACCCCCACGCAGGCCCCTGCCCGCACCTCCCGCCATGTCAGGTCCAGCAGCAGCCGACGGAACAAAAGCATGGACAGTGCCGCTGCTGTGGTAAAGCGCACACCAACAAAAAACATCGCTCCCGTATAGCGCATGGCCGTATGCACGATCAGGAACGTAACGCCCCACAGCACGGTAATGCAGACCAGTGCCACCTCCTCGCGCGAGAAGCTCCGGAAGGCTATTTTCTCCCGTGCAGGCACGGACTGGTCAGGCAAGTCAGGCACTCCCGGCCCGGACCACTCTGCGGGCCGGGCCTGTTCTGGTCTAAAACGGTCTTAGCGTAACCCGCCAACAAAGCGAGCCATGCGCGCGCAGGCTTCGGCCAGCACTTCGTCCGACGTTGCACAGGACAGCCGCAGGTAGGGGGACTGCCCAAAGGCGCTACCGGGTACGGTTGCTACAAACTCTTCTTCCAAAAGGGCTGTTGCAAAGTCCTGATCGGTCTCAATCAGCCGCCCCGCAGCGGTTGTGCGCCCAAGGCAGGCCGCCACACCGGGGTAGGCATAAAAAGCGCCTTCGGGCATGGCGCAGGTCAGGCCCGGCACCGCGCGCAATGCCTGCACAACACTGCTGCGCCGCCTGCTGTAGGTGGCCACCATGGTCTGCACAAGGTCTGGCGGGCCATCCAGTGCGGCGGCGGCGGCTGCCTGTGCAATGGAACACACGCCCGATGTGGCGTTGCCCTGCACACCCCGCATGGCGGCAATAAGGTCGGCAGGCCCACCGGCAAAGCCCACGCGCCACCCGGTCATGGCATACGCCTTGGACACACCGTTGAGTGTAATGGTGCGGTCCTTAAGGTCTGGGGCAACGGCTGCGATCGAGGCAGAGCGCGCATTGCCAAACACCAGATGTTCGTAAATCTCGTCAGACAGGATCCACACATCGGGGTAGTCACGCAGGATTTTGGCAATATCGGCCAGATCTTCCGCCGGGCATATGGCACCGGTGGGGTTGTTGGGGAAGTTCAGCACAACCCAGCGTGTACGCGGTGTTAGGGCCTGAGCCAGCACATCTGCCCTGAGCCGAAAACCGTCCTCCTCCCGGCAGGGTGCAAATACTGGTGTCGCCCCGAACATGCGCGCAATCAGCGGGTAGCTGACCCAGTAGGGGGTTGGCACAACCACCTCATCCCCTGCGTTCAGGGTTGCCATGAAGGCGTTAAAGATAACCTGCTTGCCCCCGTTGGAAACCATGATCTGCTCGGGTGCGTAGTCCAGCGCATTTTCACGCAGGAACTTGCGGGCAATGGCAGCCTTGAGTGCGGGCGTGCCATCCACGGGGGGGTATTTGGTCTGCCCCGCCAGCGCGGCCTGATGGGCAGCCTCCACTACGGCGGGGGGTGTTGCAAAGTCCGGCTCCCCCAATGCGAGCGAGATAACCGGCCTGCCCTCCGCCTTGAGCGCCCGGGCGCGCCGGGCCATTTCTATGGTTGCGGGGGCTGGCAGGCCGTCCAGACGGTGGGCAAAGCTCCGGGGCATGGCTTACAGCAGACCTTCGCAGAAACGCTGGATGCGGGTGCAGGCGTCCCGCAGGCTCTGCGTATCCGTGGCATAGGAAATACGCATGTACCCCGGATACATGAAGGCCGAACCGTGGACTGCGGCAACGCCTTCCTCCTCCAGCAGGGCGGTTACAAAATCCTCATCCGTTTTCAGCAGTTTTCCACCCGGAGAGGTTTTGCCAAGGCATTTTTCAATGCAGGGGAACACATAGAACGCACCTTGCGGCACATCGCATTCCATGCCTTTGGCCTGATTGATCATGCTCACCACCATGTCGCGCCGCCCCTGATAGGTGTCGACCATGGTCTGAATAAAGTCCTGCGGGCCGGTCAGTGCTTCCACGGCTGCGGCCTGCGCAATGGAGCAGGTGTTGGAGGTGGACTGCCCCTGCAACTTGTTCATGGCGCGGGTCAACTCCACCGGTGCGCCCGAAAAGCCAATGCGCCAGCCGGTCATGGCATACGCCTTGGACACGCCGTTCATGGTGACTGTGCGGCTACGCAGGCGGGGTTCCACCTCCACAAAGGTTGCGGGGCGGAAGCCGTCGTACACAAGCTTTGCGTAAATATCGTCCGTAAAAATCCAGACATGCGGGTGGCGCAGCAGCACATCACACAGCGGGCGCAGGTCCTCGGCCGAATAGGCAACGCCCGTGGGGTTGCAGGGCGAATTGAGGAAAAGCCATTTGGTGCGCGGCGTAATGGCGGCTTCCAGTTCCTCCGCCTGAAGGCGAAAGCCGTTTTCGCGCTTGCAGGGCACCACCACGGGCACACCTTCGGCCAAAGTGACAATGTCGGGGTAGGACACCCATGCCGGTGCGGGAATAATGGCCTCGTCACCGGGGTTCAGGGTGGCCATCATGGCGTTGTAGATGATCTGCTTGCCGCCGGTGGAAACAATAATTTCCTCCGGTGTGTAGTCCAGCCCGCTATCGAGCCGAAAACGCTCCGCCACAGCTTTGCGCAACTCGGGCGTGCCGGCCACGTCCGTGTAACGGGTCTGGCCCGCAGCAATAGCCTTTACTGCCGCCTGAGCAATGTTGTCGGGGGTATTGAAGTCCGGCTCACCCGCGGAGAGGCTGATAATATTCCGCCCTTCCGCCTTCAACGCGCGTGCGCGCGTTGAAATAACGATGGTCTGGCTAGGACTGATCCTGTTCAGGCGGTCAGCAACAAGGCTCATGGTTTTCTTACTTTCCGACACAAAATTTTAAGGCACCCAACAGCCGAGCGGGCAAAAAGCCCAATCCAGCACTGTAGGCGCGCTGCTCCGGGGCGCACAGTAATCCTCTTCGGGTCATGGCGGAACCGGAGTTTCCACCTGCTCCATCTTTTTTGTTCTGTGCAGGCACGCTCCCTGTCATGCAACAACAGGCACTCTACTCCCGCAGGTGGCACCACAGGCCCAGTTGCGTGCCACTTTAGGGCGCTGCTGCAAATGTGGCTTTGTCGCACACCTGCCGGGCTGTCATCCCGCTCTCGCGCATGGCGCGGACAGACAGTGCCCCATCCCGCTTGGCAAGGCGGCGGCCTGTTGCATCGCACAGCAGGGGGTGGAACGCATAAGACGGGGCGGGCCAGCCCATAAGGGCCTGCAACAGCCGGTGCAGGCTGGTGGCCGGGCGCAGGTCCTCCCCGCGGGTCACCAAAGTCACACCCTGTGCGGCATCATCACAGGTCACGCACAGGTGGTAGGAAGCCGGTACGTCGCGCCGGGCCAGAACCACATCACCAAACAGTTCGGGCTGGCAGGCTACGGTGCCACGGGCCAGATCGTGGTAGGTGAGTGGCCATGCAGCCCCCTCTGCCCGCCCCTGCTCCGTGCCACCATCCACCGGACAGGCAACACTGCTCCGGGTGGACAGCAGTGTGCGGGCGCACTCCATGGCGCGCGCCATGTGCAGCCGCAACACATAGAGTTTGCCAGCCGCCAGCAGCCTGCCCCGCTCCTGCTCGCCAAGGGTGCGGCAGCGGCCGGGGTACAGCACCGACCCGTCGGGGGCTGTGTGGGGGGCGGAGAACATGGCCGCACTCTCGCGCGCAATGTCCGAGCGGGTGCAAAAGCAGGGATACAGCACCCCCATCTGCGCCAGCCTGTCCAGCACAGCGCCATAAACCGCCATGCGGGCGGACTGGTAAAGGACCTCCCCGTCATGGGGCAGGCCCAACCACTGCAAATCCTCCAAAATACCGGTAGCAAAGGCAGGCTTGCAGCGCTGGGGGTCTATATCCTCCATCCGCACCAGCCATTGCCCGCCGGGCCGGGCAAACCGGTACCCGAACAGGGCGGAGGCCACATGGCCCAGATGCAACGCCCCCGTGGGGCTGGGGGCAAAGCGTGTTACCCACCGTGTTTTATAATGGTCACAGTACTGTAATCGAATAGTCATAATGATCTTACCAAATGCATAAGGTCACCAAATATCCATGACTATTGCCCTGCATTTTCTTGCCACACCTCTTGGCGTCTGCAATAGTCTTGGCGGTAATTATCTCGACGACGCACTTCTGCTGGCGGTCGGCTTGAGTTGTTTTGACCCCATCGGAACTGTGTTCTCGTGTAAACGGGGAGACACGTCTTGGCGGATGGCAGTACTCTAAACTACCCAGCTCTTGTTCTGAACGCAGACTTCCGACCACTTTCCTATTTTCCACTTTCCCTATGGGGATGGCAGGACGCCATAAAAGCTGTCTGTCTCGACCGGGTTTCGGTCCTGAGCGAATATGACATGGAAGTCCACTCACCCAACCAGGCGTTCCGCCTACCCAGCGTGATCGCCCTTAAGGACTACGTACCCGCAGCCCGCAAACCGGCCTTTACGCGCTTTAATGTTTTTTTGCGGGACAATTTTTCCTGCCAGTATTGCGGGGAACGCTACCCCACGCAGGAACTGACGTTTGACCACGTTATTCCCCGTTGCAAGGGCGGGCGCACAAGCTGGGAAAACGTGGTAACCGCCTGTGGTTGCTGCAACCTGCGCAAAGGCCCGCACATGCCCCACCATATTGGCATGCTGCCGCGCCGTACCCCCGTGCGCCCCACATCGTGGGAGCTACAGGAAAACGGGCGGGCCTTCCCCCCCAACTACCTGCACAAAAGCTGGCGGGACTATTTATACTGGGATGCGGAACTGGAGGGCTGACCCCTCCACTACCGCAGCCTAGCGGGTGTAGGTATAGCCGTATTCATCGGCCAGTTTTTGCAGGTCGGGAGCGCCTTTAAGGTTAAGCGGCAAAGGCTTTGCCTTGGCCTCGCCCAGCACAAACCCGCCATTGCTCATGCGCTGGCAGGTATTGGCAGCCAGCGGAAAACTCAGGAACATGGGGCCTGCCATCTGCTTGTGCAGGCAGGTTATGTCCGTATCCAGCATGGGCACACGCCCGATCTCGGACGAACACCCCCCCAGCAGCAAGCCCCCCGCCGCCAGTAACCCCAGAGCAAATTTGTTTGTTTTTAGCGTCACGGACCAGCTTACCTTTATTTCCGCCCAATCTGGCGGCTTTTGCCACCGGTTGCCCCGGTGCCGCCCATGCTGCCATGCCCCGCCGCCAACAACCAGAGAGCGCAGGTCACGCCCCCTTTCCGCTGGCTGCATGGCAGGGCATAAACCAGCAGTTCAGCTTACTTCGTAGCCAGCACCACGAATGGCGTCACGCAGGGAAGAAACACCAACGCGCGCGGGGTCATACGTTACCTTGACCTCGCCATTGGCCAGATTAACGTCCGTGCCATCCACGCCGTCAATTGCTGCCAGCGCACGTTTTACGGAAGAAACGCAACCGTCACATGTCATCCCTTCGACCATAAAGCTTGCTGTCGTCTGGCTCATTGCGTTTGCATCCTTTTTGTCAAATTCCATATATGGCGTTTTAAACGGCCATTCTGCTCCATCCATAACGCAACTCCACCGGGATGCGAAACAGAAGATGTGTAACCAAGGCCCACCTAAAAGCATGATATAAGACCCAGATGCCCAACTTCGCCCCCACCCAGCCCAGTACAGAACCCTCGACCCTGCCGTGGCGGAACAGCTTTTTACACCGGCTTATGCTGGCAAGCCTGATCAACCAGATGGAAAACCGCCTTCTGGCTGAAAGCAGCGCCACACACACGCTCGAACACTGGTTGCATCAGCACAACCTGCTGGGCAGGCACCAAACCCTACGGGCCGAGCGCGAGGCAGACGCACACCACCCCTGCCCGCCAGACCTGCTGGGCGCGCTGGCCATATCTGCCCCCCACAGCCCCCACACCCTGCGCTACCGCAAAATTCGGCTGGTGGGGCATGGCCGCATTTATTCAGAAGCCGAAAACTGGTTTGTGCCCGAACGCCTGACCCCCTCCATGACCCAAGAGCTGGAACAGACCGACACGCCCTTTGGCCGCGTGGTCTCCCCCCTAGGGTTTACCCGCCAGCTCCTCCGGCGCGAAACCCTGTGGTCCCCCCTGCCTGATCTATGGGAAATGCAGCGCCCATGCGCCCTCTCAGCGCAGGCGGAAGAGGCCCCGCTGGCCCTGCCCCCGCACCTGTTCCGGCATGTGGCACTTTTGCGCACCCATACGGGCACACCGTTCAGTCTGGTGGTGGAAACCTATACCCCGCAGGCTTTTGCCTTTGGCCCACCGCAGCAGCCCTGAGCTAACAGAGCCGGGCGTGCTGTTCAGGGAGTGTGCTCAGGTGGCACACCCACCCGAACAGCACACACGGGTCTTGCCCGGATGGGGGTAAAAAAGCCGATCAGGCTTCCTCACCCATGCGGGTCTTGTCCACAAAGGTTTCGGTTTCATCATCCAGCGCGCGGGTCTTGCGCCCGCCGGGGCCGTGTACGTACAGGTCGTTACGGTCGATCTTGTCCACCACATCGGGCTGCACGGGCATAAGGTAGCGCGCGGGGCGCTGGTGGTCGGCCAATTGCAGCTCGGGGTTGAACACCGAGTTGAACTTCCACAACATTTTTACAAAGTTGGTCTGGCCGTTCTTAAGCAGGTTGACCGCAATACCTGCCGTGTCCTTGAGAGCCTGCCAGCCCATGTGCTTGGTATTGAGCACCTGCTGGGTTTTCACCAGCTCTTCATAAAACTCAGGCAGGGGCAGTGTTGTGGGGAGCACTGCGTGCTGGATGTCAAACAGGCGGTAGTCACGCGTGGTCAGGCGGCGCGCTTCCTTGTGCCAGATTTCCGTCCCCGGATAGGGGGTGGTGACGGAAATATTCACAATATCCGGAATTTCCAGACACCACTGCCGCACCGCCTCAAACCGCGCACGGTCCCATGACGGGTCGGCAATAATGTTAATGGCCACAATCAGCCCCAAGGAGCGGGCATATTCCAGAGCCTCAAAATTCTTGTCGAGCGAGACACGCTTGCGGAACTGCTTCAGCCCTTCCTCATCCACCGCTTCCATGCCGATAAAGATGTAGGAAAGCCCGATTTCGCTCCAGACCTTGAACACCTCCTTGTTGCGCAGCAGCACGTCTGCGCGGGTTTCAAGGTAGTATTCTTTTTTAATGCCGCGCTTTTTAATTTCGTCGGCAATGGCCATGCCGTGCTCTTCGTGCACAAAGGCCACGTCATCGACAATAAAGATGCCGGGTTCCTTGATTTCCTCCAGCTCGTCGGCAATCACCTGCGGGCTGGCTGTGCGGTAGGAGCGGCCATAAAAGGTCCATGCCGAGCAGAACGTGCAGTCCCACGGGCAGCCACGGGCAAATTCAATGGAGGCCGCGGGGTCCAGCGTACCAATAAAGTACTTGTTGCGGTGGCGCAGCAGGTCACGCGCGGGGCGGATCTCATCGAGCGATTTGACAAAAATGGGGGGCGGGCCTTCCCCGTCCAGCGTAATGGTGCCGGGGACTTCCAGAATATCCGTGCCGTTCTGCACCGCATCCAGCAGCAGGCCGACCGTAGCATCGCCCTCCCCTTTGAGAATGCAGTTGACCGTACCTTCGGAAAGATCAAGCACATCCTTGGCGATGAACGAAACAGAATGCCCGCCAATAAACTGGAACACCTGCGGGAAGCGGTAGCGTGTTTCGCGGCACAGATCGAGAATTTCCGGCACATTGGCCAGATAGCTGCCCGAGTAGCACACGGCATCGGGCTGGAACTCGTCAACCAGCTTCCAGTAATCTTCGTGCGTTTCGGCCTGAAGGTCGATAATCCGCACGTCATGTCCGGCATTCCGCGCAGCACCGGCCACCAGTTCCAGCCCCAGCGGCTCCAGCCGCAGGAAAACCTTGGTGTACATCAGGGCGCTGGGATGAACCGCCAGAACTTTCATGACATTCCTTTCTGCCTGCTGCGGGCCGGGAATGCGAACAGCATCCCGCCTTGCCCATAACACTCGAGCATAAGACAGAATTATAGAAGGAATGTGCCCTGTTGCCCTACCCTGCTGCCGGGTATCTCCCATGCGCAAGACGTCTGGCTTGGCGGTTAACCGCCATTCTGGCGGCCCCGACGTATGCACAAGACACAACGCCGGGGTGTGACCTGCCAGAATTAGGGCAGGATTTCCGTTTCTGCAAAGAAGAAGCGGATTTCGTTTGCAGCATTTTCCGCGCTGTCGGAACCATGCACGGAGTTTGCTTCAATGCTTTCAGCAAACTGGGCGCGAATGGTCTGGGGGTCGGCCTTTTTGGGGTCGGTTGCACCCATGACTTCACGGTTCTTGGCAACGGCGTTTTCGCCTTCAAGCACCTGCACCACAACCGGGCCGGAGATCATGAAGGACACCAGATCGTTGTAAAAGGGGCGTTCCTTGTGCACGGCGTAAAAAGCGCCAGCCACAGCGGGGGAAAGCTGGACGCGCTTTTGCGCAACAATGCTCAGGCCCGCATCTTCAAACACGGCGTTGATCTTGCCGGTCAGGTTACGACGGGTTGCATCCGGCTTGATAATGGACAGGGTACGTTCTTTAGCCATAAGGCCCTCCTTGGGTATAAACGCAGATATCCGCCTTGATCTGGCGGACGTTCAGCGTTTCCATCTAGAGCATATCGGCGCTGGCTGGTAGGTACCACACAGAATGTAATGAACAATTCCAGAAGAAACGAGACCTGCGTTGAGCCTGCTTGTCATTTCCAACCTTAGCCTGCGTATGGCTGGCCGCGTTCTGCTGGACCAGGCGAGCCTTTCCATAGACCCCGGTCGCAAGGTTGGGCTGGTCGGGCGCAACGGTGCTGGCAAGTCTACCCTGCTGGCCGCCATTGCGGGGGACATTGCCCCCGATGGGGGGGAAATCCGCCTCTCATCGCGCGCACGCATGGCCCGCGTCAAACAGGAGGCCCCAGCCGATGGGGCCAACCTTCTGGACACCGTTCTGGCGGGGGATGTAGAGCGCACGGCTCTTCTGGCCGAGGCCGAGCAGGCCACGGACCCCATGCGCCTTGGCGAAATACACGAACGCCTGCGCGCCATAGGGGCCGACAGCGCCCCCGCACGTGCTGGGGCCGTGCTGGCGGGTCTGGGCTTTAGTGCAGCCGCCCAAGCCCGCCCTGTATCGGACTTTTCGGGCGGGTGGCGTATGCGTGTCTCGCTCGCCACGGCCCTGTTTTTGGAGCCAGACCTGCTCCTGCTGGATGAGCCAACCAACCACCTCGACCTTGAGGCAACCTTGTGGCTGGAGGACTGGCTCCGCCGATTCGCAGGGGCGGCCCTTATTGTCAGCCATGACCGCGGGCTACTGGATTCCTGCGTGGACGCCATTGCCCACCTTGAGCGCGGCAAGCTGAACCTGACCCCCGGCGGCTACGAAAACTTTGTACGAATCCGTACCGAACAGGCTTTGCAGCAAAACCGGCAGGCCGAAAAAATTGCCGCCCGCCGCGCACATATGCAGTCCTTTGTGGATCGTTTTCGCGCCAAGGCCACCAAGGCCAAACAGGCACAGGCCCGGCTGAAGGCGCTGGAAAAACTGCCCGTGATCGACGCTGTGGTGGAAGACACTGCAGCCCACTTTGCCTTCCCCGAGCCAGAGCAGCTCCCGCCCCCCATCCTCAGCGTTAACCACGCAAGCGTTGGTTATGACGGCAAGCCCATACTCAACAACCTTACCTTCCGGCTGGACATGGAAAGCCGCATTGCCCTGCTGGGGGCAAACGGCAACGGCAAGTCCACACTGGCCAAGCTGATTGCAGGCAGGCTTGGCGCACTGGCCGGCGATGTGGAGCGTAACCCACGGCTCAAGGTCGGGTATTTTGCCCAGCACCAGACCGAGGAACTACGCGTTGAGCAAACCCCGATCGACCACATGGCCCGCGCCCTGCCCAAGGCCACCCCTTCTGTTGTGCGCGCCCAGCTTGCCCGCTTCGGGCTGGACGCGGACAGGGCGGAAACAGCGGTCAAGGACCTGTCCGGCGGGGAAAAAGCCCGCCTGCTGCTGGCTTTGGCCACGCGTGACGCCCCCCAACTGCTTATTCTGGACGAACCCACCAACCATCTGGACCTGGACGCGCGCGATGGGCTGGTCCGCGCTCTGGCTGATTTTGAAGGGGCCGTGGTGCTGATCAGCCATGACCCGCATCTGGTTGAACTGGTGGCGGACCGGCTGTGGCTGGTCGCCGATGGGCACGTCACCCCGTTTGAAGGGGATATGGGCGAATACCGCACATGGCTGCTTGAGCGTGGCCGGGCCGCCAACCGCCCCAAACAGGACAGTGCCGCCCAGCAAAGCCGCAAGGACGAACGGCGCGACCGGGCAGAAACCCGCAAGGCGCAGGCCCCTTTACGCAAAATTGTGAAGGATGCGGAGGCCAGACTGGCCAAACTTGCAGCCGAACGCACAAAGCTTGAAGCCACACTGGCCGACCCAGCCCTGTACGCGGAGGGCAAGGCGGCCGAAGTAACCCGCCTGAACACGCGGCTGGCCGCCATTGCCAAAGACGAGAGCGAAACGGAAGAACGCTGGCTGGCCGCCGAAGCGGAAATGGAAGAAGCCGCTAGCGAGCCATAAGCACACAACCAAGCCCCCCACCGCCACGCCGGGGGAGGGCTTGGGGGTGGCCCCGGCCCTACGCCGTTATTGATGTTGTGGGGGTGTAGTTCACGTCATTCTCCTCAAGAATCTTGCGGAGAGATTTCAGGGATTCGATGTTCTGCTGGACGTTGTAGATCCCGTTTTTTTCTTCATAATCCAGCATCGAATCTATCATGGAATACATGTTGGTTGAGCCACTTACGAGCTTGCCACCATTCACACCTTCCAACGCAAACCCGTCCATCAGCGCCATTGTGACACTCTGATGGAGCGAAATTTTGCCTTCAGCACCCAGTTCCCGCCGTGCGGATTCCATTTCCTCGGGGGTCATGTTGCTGAAGTCCAGAGACAAGGATTGCTTGTTCTTACTCTGCAACGCCGCATTCGCAGGGCTGTTCAGTATCTGGTAAGGGCTGCTGACCTGCATCATCACGAACCTTAAGAATGAACCGTTGTTTGTGACCGGCTGTTCATAAGGTTATGAAAAACAGAGGGGCAGGTCGAGAAAAAATGACCGCCCCACGCACTGCCTACGCAGCACCACCCTCCATCTGCGCGGCTTTGCTGGCGTCGCGCGCTTCCACCCGGAGCGAGAGCAGAAAAAGCACAAGCCCAACCATGGAGAGCGCCATACCAGCCCAGCCCGTGGCCTCCAGCCCATAGCCCACGGCCAGCACCAGCCCGCCCAGCCACGCCCCAATGGCGTTGGCAAGGTTGAAGGCTGCATGGTTCATGGAGGCGGCAAGGGTTTGGGCGTCTGCTGCAACATCCATCAGGCGCACCTGCATGGCCGGGCCAATGGCAATGCCACCACCAAGCATGAACACCGCCACGGCTGTGGCCCAGACCGAATGCGCAACCAGCGCAAACAGGCCCAGTGCCACGGCATTCCACAAGAAGGCAAGAATGGTGGCCCATTTAAGGTTTTTGTCCATCATATGCCCACCGGCCCATGCGCCCACGCACATGCCAACACCCCAGAGTGCCTGAAAAAGCGGCACCCCCCAGAGCGGCACATGGGTTACGTCCTGCAAGGTAACGGAAAAATAGGTGTACACGCAGAACATGCCCCCACACCCAACCGCCACCGTGCCCATAACGTACCAGACCTGCTTGCGCGAAAATGCCCCCAGCTCCGACAAGGCCGAGCGCGCCCGGTTTGGCGGGTCATAGGGTACCCATGCCAGCACCATAAGGCAGCACACAACGCCAATAAGGCCAATAAACAGGTAAGACAGCCGCCAGCCAAAATAGGACCCGGCATAGGTCGCAAAGGGCGCGCCCACCACATTGGCAATGGTCAGGCCCGAAAAAACACGCCCTACGGCCCGCCCGCGGTACCCCCGCTCCACCAGCCCGGCCGCCACAAGTGCCGCAACCCCCATAAAGGAGCCATGCGGCAACCCGGTAATAAACCGCGCCAGATCCAGCATGCCCAGCGTGCCTGCAAGGGTGCCCAGCGCGTTGGTTACGGCAAACCACCCCATAAGCAGGACCAGCAACTGCCTGCGCGACATGCGCGCCGCCATGACCGACACAACAGGTGCCCCCACCACCACACCCAGAGCATAGGCCGAAATGGCCTCCCCCGTGCGTGGAATGCTGGCATGCATGCTATCCGCCATCTGGGGCAACAGCCCCATTGCCGCGAATTCCCCTGTGCCGATGGCAAAAGTCCCCACCGCCAGAGCGAGAATGGCCTTGGAGGCAGCCGCCAATCCACCGTCGTTCCCGCCAGACATGTCTGTTCATGCTCCTGCAACTGTCAAAGAAATGTCTTCTCACATCCACGCATGAATGGATAAGAGTACACAAAAAAGTAATAAGTCGTGTGCCTAACTGACCAACGAGCCGACAGCCGTTACACAGCCTTCCCCGATCCTGAAAGAGTTTTCTTGCATGCCAACAGACAGCGGTTCCCCGCATCCACACATGCTACCACCGGACGCCCCCGTGTTTGGGCCTGAACACATCGCCCGCATTCTGCGCCTGTGCGTAGGGGCTGTGTGCATGGGCCTGCTCATATGGCTTCTGGGCGATGTGCTGATGGTGGTTTTTGCCTCCGTACTGTGCGCGGTTGTGCTGTATGGGCTTTCCAACATCCTGCGCCGCCACCTTGGCCTCTCGCATGGCTGGGCGCTGTCCATTGTGGTGCTGGCCCTGCTGGCCAGTGCGGCCCTGCTGGTCTGGAACAGTGGTCCCTCCATTGTGAGCGAGGTGCTCCGCCTGCAAGAAGCCCTGCGCCAGCAGGAAAAAGCCTTGCGTGACACCCTGCAAGGCAGCCCCACGGGGCAGATCATCCTGAACTACCTACCCGCCTCCCTTGGTGGGCACCATGCGGAGGGCGATAGCGGGCTTGCCTCCCTTGGCTCACGCATTGCCGGGTCCATGACCGGCATCCTTGGTTCGGCCTTTGGTGCGATCGGCACACTGCTGGTCGTGCTGATTGCGGGGCTGTATTTTGCCATGTCCCCCGCCACCTACGCCAACGGCCTGCTCCGGCTGGTACCAGAGGAACGCCGCCCGATCATACGGCAGTTGCTGCTGCGTGCGGGGCAGACGCTGTGGGCATGGGTTGCGGGCCAGTCGCTGGATATGCTGGTGGTGGGCACGCTCTCGGGTATCGGGCTGTGGTTTATTGGCGTGCCTTTGGCCCTTGCACTGGGTGTTCTGGCGGGGATGTGTAATTTTATCCCCTACATTGGCGCTATCATGGGGGCTGTACCCGCACTCCTGCTTGCACTCTCCCTTGGCACGCGGGAGACCATTATGGTGGCGGTGCTGTACAGTGTGATCCAGTTTTTTGAAGGTAACGTGCTGGCACCTGTCATCCAGCGCCATGCCGTGCAGATGCCCCCCGCCCTGACCGTTTTGTCCCAGACACTGTTTGGTGCCATTCTGGGCTTTCCCGGACTGATTTTTGCCTCTCCCCTTACAGCGGTTTTGCTGGCAATACTCGATTCCCTCACAAAGCCCCTAGCCGAAACAGACCGTATATGAAACATTTCCGCACTAAGCCGTGACAAGAACATATATTTCTTGTAAGAATTTGGTAATCCGTTCGGATAATTGGGGCTCTATGTATGCGTGTTCTTCTTATAGAAGATGATCAAACGGTCCGTAATTTTGTTGCCAAGGGCCTGTGTGAAGCGGGTCATCTGGTGGAACAGGCAGCAGACGGCAAGCAGGGACTGGCCCTTGCCTGCCAGGACAAGTTCGATGTGATCATCCTTGACCGCATGCTGCCCGGCGGGGTGGAGGGGCTTCATATCCTTGAAACCCTGCGCCGCGAAGGCAACCTGACCCCGGTTCTGCTGCTGTCCGCCCTAGCGGATGTGGACGAAAAGGTGGCCGGGCTGAAAGCTGGCGGGGATGACTACGTTAGCAAGCCTTTCTCCTTTTCCGAGCTACAGGCCCGGCTGGAAGCCCTTGTGCGGCGCAACCGTAACGAGGCCCAGCCCCTGACCAAGCTGAGCGTGGGCGATCTGGAAATAGATCTGCTGTCGCGCTCGGTCCGCCGGGGCGGGCAAAAAATAGACCTGCAACCGCGTGAATTCCGGCTGCTGGAATTTTTAATGCGCCATACCGGGCAGGTCGTCACCCGCACCATGCTGCTTGAAGGGGTGTGGGACTACCATTTTGACCCGCAGACCAATGTGATTGACGTCCACATTTCCCGCCTGCGGCAAAAAATAGACAAACCATTTGACCACGCACTTGTGCATACCATCCGCAATGCCGGGTATATGCTACAGGAATGAGCGCGTTCGAGCGATTTATGCAGGTTCATTTCAGCAAAATTCGCATCCAATCGGTCAGTCTGCGTTTCGGCCTTATTTTTAGCGCCCTGTTTATCTGTTCCGCCGTTGTTTTTCTGTCGGTTATCTGGTGGTGCATCATTAACCCGATGGACGAGCGCGTACGCCACTCCATTGCGATCGATGCCCACTCCATGCTGACAGAATGGACGCATGAGGGCGTTCTGGGGCTGGAAAACCTGATCAGCAACCGGCTGGCGCAGGATATAGACGATAACGCCATTTACCTGCTGAGTGCGCCCGACGGCAAACTGCTGGCGGGTAATCTGGCCCACTGGCCCACACGCATTAATCCCGACCAGAGCTGGCAACCCCTGCCTGTATTGCGCGATGGCCAGTTGAACACCGCTCAGGTCCGTATATGGACCCTGCAAGGGGGGTACCGCCTGTTGATCGGGCGGGACATAACCGAGCACAACCAGATCAAGGAAATTCTCAAAACGGCCATGCTCGCGGCATACGCGGTGCTCGGGCTGTTGGCCGTTGCCGGGGGCTGGTTTGTGCGGACCCTGCTCCGGCGGATTATCCACTCCATTAACCGCACAACGCAGGCCATTACCCAAGGCGATATGTCGCGCCGCATTCCCCTGTTGGGCATGGGGAACGAGCTGGATGATGTGGCCCTGACCATAAACCAGATGCTTGACCGCATTACCCGGCTGATGGATGGCGTCCGGCAGGTTTCCAACTCCATTGCGCATGACCTGCGTACCCCCATTGCCCGCGCCCGTGCAGAACTGGAGGATGCCTCCAACTCCACCATGGGCGAGCAGGGCCTACGCGCCGCCATTGATCAGGCCGTGATCAATCTGGATAACGTGACCGGCATATGCGAAGCCCTGCTCCGCATTGCCCAGATCGAAGCGGGTAGCCGCCGCTCGGCTTTTGCCGTGTTTGATCTGGCCACCACCTTGCACGACATGGCCGAACTGTACGAAGCCGTGGCTGAGGAACATAACCTACAATTACGGACCAATCTGCCCGACCACCTTCCGTTTATGGGCGATCAGGCCATGTTCCAGCAGGCTTTGGCCAATATTTTGGACAACGCCATCAAATTCTCCCCTCCCCACGGCACAATCACGCTAAGTGCGCGCGAACTGGCATCCGGGCAGGGCCCGCGTGAGGGCACCAGCGTCTTGCGTATTCAGGTTGTGGACTGCGGCATTGGCATGAACGCGGCAGACCTTGCCCGTGCGTCCGAACGCTTTTTTCGGGCCGAACCTGCGCGCAATACGCCCGGCTCGGGCCTTGGTCTGGCCCTTGTACAAGCCATTGTGGAACTGCATGGCGGAACCCTGCGGCTAAGCCACAACACCCCCGGCCTGACCGTGACTATAGATGTGCCAGCAATATATGAATTGCCGGATAAAACCTAAAATATACGTAATATTACAATGATGTCCTAAAACTATTAACGTCAATAGATCGTTTACGGGGGATAGTTTAGTTGAAATAACATCAATTTGTGTTTCTTAGTGGTGGTATGAAGCTCTGCTTACCTCTGGCTCTGACCTTTACCTTTGGCTGCGTTGTTATAGGTGCCTCCGTTACCCTTGCCAGTAACAGACACCTGCCAACCAGCCTGCCTTTTGGCTGGCATTTTTTTCCGTCAACCAGATCCTCCTCGCCTGTGATTGTCACATCAGACAGTCTTTCGTTCTGCCTTGAGCTTGCCCATCTGGTTGATTTGTATTCGGATAAAGCCCCCTCCACCTCAGTCACCAACCTGAAAACAGAAGGCATGAACCTGTGCGAAAACGGGCATGTCCGTTCGGGGCTGGTCCATCTGCGCCGTGCCTTGCTGAATGCAAAAGGAGCACCGTCTTGACTGCTGCCCTCTTTTTCCGGCCCGTTAGTCTGTTAGCACTGGCCATGACCAGTGGTGTGGCAACACTCAGCACCAGCCCCGCAGCCCATGCCCAGAGCAGCACGGAGGCGTTTACAAAGCTGGAAATCCACGCCACAGGCACAACGCAGGCAGCCCCAGATAGGCTGAGCGCGCATTTCCGGGCGGAAAGCCAGAACAAAACGGCAGCCTCCGCACAGGCCGGTGTGAACGCCATGGTTAAAAAAGCCACGGATGACGCCACCAAAAATACGGATATCAAAGCCGCCGTACTCCAGTATTCCGTGTACGAGACCCGGCCAGAAAAAGCCCGCCCCTACTGGACAGCCAGCCAGACGCTAACGTTCTCTGCGGCAAACGGCACCAACCTTCTGCCTTTGGCGGGGCAGTTGCAGGCACAGGGGCTTATTCTGGAAGGGCTGGAATGGTCTCTCTCGGATGAAAAACGCCAAACCCTGTTTTTGGAAGCCGAAAAAAAGGCCGTGGACGAACTTAAAAAACAGGCCGAAACACTCGCCTCCTCGCTGGGCCTGCACGTAGCGCGGTTTGCGCAGGTCAGTGTGTCCGATCAGGCTTACCCACACCCCATGCCCATGATGTTGCGTGCCGCAGCAGCACCGGGCGATGCCGTCAGCTACAGCCCCTCCAGCACGGCGGAAGACCAGAGTGTGCGGGCCGACCTGCGCGCAACAGTCCTGCTTGGCCCCTGACCACAGGAGCCAAGGCGGGGGGCTAGTCTGCCCTCTGCCCTTAGAGCATGCATAAAAAAAACCGCCCGGAAGGAATACCTCCGGGCGGTTTTTTATAACCAGTGCAGACTGGAATGGTCTTAGCGGGGTGCAAGCACCATAATCATCTGGCGGTTTTCAAGGCGGGGCATCTGCTCCACCTTTGCCAGTTCATCAATTTCCACCCGAATCCGTTCCAGGACCTTGATCCCCAGTTCCTGATGCGCCATTTCGCGCCCACGAAACCGCAGTGTGACCTTGACCTTGTCCCCGTCGCCAATAAAGCTTTTTACAGAGCGCATTTTGACCTGATAGTCATTTTCGTCGATATTCGGACGAACCTTGACTTCCTTGATCTCAATAACTTTCTGCTTCTTTTTGGCTTCGTTGCGCTTTTTCTGCTGCTCGTACTTGAACTTGCCGTAATCAAGGATTTTTACAACAGGCGGCTCAGCATTGGGGCTGATTTCCAGCAGGTCGAGCCCAACACCGTAGGCACGGGCCAGCGCATCACGCACGGACATAACGCCCGCCATTTCGCCTGTTTCGTCAATCAGACGAACCTGCGGCACACGAATTTCTTCATTCACACGCGGCCCTTCTTTGCTGGGCGCCGCGGGGTAAGGGGATCTGACTATGGTCGGCTCCTGTAGTACATTTCAAAAACAAACAGAGGCACCGGTACCCGGTGCTCCGCCTGCTGTTAGTATGTGCGCAATTCTCCGCTGTTTATCAAGCGGTCCATGCAATAAATCAGGGGCATTGCAGCATTGCCACAAAAACCCGGCCTGCTTCACGCCTTTTTGCGCAAATCGGGGGGAGTGGCCTCAAGGCTAAGCGTGGCAATGGCCTGCTCCAGCGTAAGCACCTCCTGCGCCTGCGAGCCAAGGCGGCGCATGGCCACCGTGCCCTCTTCGGCCTCGCGCCGCCCCACAACCAGAATAACCGGCACACGCCCAACACTGTGTTCGCGCACCTTGGCGTTAATCTTGTCATTCCGCACGTCGGCCTCGGCGACAAGCCCGGCGTTACGCAGGGCTGCGGCTACGTCCTGTGCATAGGGGGCCGCATCACTAACAATGGAGGCCACCACAACCTGCACGGGGGCCAGCCACAGCGGGAAGCGCCCTGCGTGCTGCTCAATAAGGATACCAAGGAACCGCTCGAACGACCCTAGAATGGCGCGGTGCAGCATAACCGGGCGGTGCTTGGCCGAGTCCTCGCCCACGTAGCTGGCATCCAGCCGTTCGGGTAGCACAAGGTCCACCTGCAAGGTGCCGCACTGCCAGTCCCGGCCGATGGCGTCACGCAGCACAAATTCAAGCTTGGGGCCGTAAAACGCGCCTTCACCCGGATTGTACTCATACTCCACACCGGCCACGGTGCAGGCTTCCTTCAACGCGGCTTCGGCCTTGTCCCACACGGCCTCGCTGCCTGCGCGCTGTTCGGGACGATCGGCAAATTTGACGCGCACATGCTCAAACCCGAGGTCCTGATACACCTCGTGCAGCATCTGCACGAACTGCACGGTTTCTGCCGCAATCTGGTCCTCGGTGCAGAAGATATGCGCGTCGTCCTGAGTAAAGCCGCGCACACGCATCAGCCCGTGCAGAGCACCCGAGGGTTCGTAGCGGTGGCATGCGCCAAACTCCGCCATACGCAGCGGCAGTTCGCGGTAGGAGCGCAGGCCGTGGCGGAAAATCTGCACATGGCAGGGGCAGTTCATGGGTTTGAGGGCAAGGGTTTTGTCCTCGTCCTCCACCGTGGCCACAAACATGTGGTGGCGGTATTTGTCCCAATGCCCCGATGCCTCCCACAGGCCACGGTCCACCAGTTGGGGGGTGCGGACTTCCTGATACCCGTGGCGGGTCTGCGCGCGGCGCATGTAGTCCTGCAATACGGAGTAAACGCGCCAGCCCTTGGCGTGCCAGAAGACCTGACCGACTGCTTCTTCCTGAAAATGGAACAGGCCCATTTCCCGCCCGATGCGGCGGTGGTCGCGCTTTTCGGCCTCTTCAAGCTGGAGCAGGTAGGCGTCCAGTTCCTTCTGGTCGCGCCATGCCGTGCCGTACACGCGGGTGAGCATGGGGTTGCGGTGGTCGCCCCGCCAGTAAGCCCCTGCCACCTTCATTAGCTTGAAGGCGGTTCCAACATCCTTGGTGGTCCGCAGGTGCGGGCCACGGCACAGGTCCAGCCACTGGCCCTGACGGTAGATGGAAATATCTTCCGTCTCCGGCAGGTCCCGGATCAGTTCGGCCTTGAACGACTCGCCGCGTTCTTCAAAAAACGCAATGGCTTCATCACGCGGCCAGACTTCACGCTCGAACGGCTCCGCCCTTGCCACGATCTCCTTCATTTTGGCTTCGATCGCGGCAAAGTCTTCGGGGGTAAACGGTTCGGCGCGGAAAAAGTCGTAATAGAACCCGTGTTCAATGGACGGGCCAATGGTCACCTGCGTTCCGGGGAACAGTTCCTGCACGGCTTCGGCCAGCACATGGGCCGCATCATGGCGGATGAGTTCCAGAGATTCCGGGTCTTTTTTGGTAATAAAGCGGAGCTTGGCATCGGCCTTGATGGTCTGGCGGATATCGCTCAGCTGGCCGTCCACTTCCATGGCGAGTGCGGCCTTGGCCAGCCCCGCACCAATGGATTCCGCCACCGTAGTGCCCGTGACTGGCCCGTCAAAACTACGAACAGAACCGTCAGGGAGGGTGATAGCGGGCATGGGTGCAAGCTCCAGAAAAATGGGAGAATAAAAACAGAGGATGTTTAATGGCGCTACCAGAGCGCGGCTGCAACCCTCTGGACACAAAGGAATGCAAGATCACGCGCCCACAGCACCGCCACCTGCCCCGGCCCATAGCCCAAAGGGGCGGTACGCGCAGGCGTGCTTGCGCGTGAGAACAGCACAAGACAGCGGCACCCTACCTCAGCCGCCAAGTGCATGGGGCCTGTATCATTCCCCACAGCACCCCATGCGCGTGCGGCCAGCCCCGCCAGTTCGGGCAGGCTGGTCTGGCCTGTAAGGTCACGCGCCGCAGGACAATGGTGCATAATTTGTGCGGCAAGGGGCTGCTCGGCCGCACTGCCCACAATAACCGGCGTTATCCCCCGTGCCACAAGCATGGCGGCAAGCTGGCCGTAATATGCGGCGGGCCAGCGTTTTTCCCTCCGGTGGGGGGCAGCACCGGGCACAAGCAGCGCATAGGGCGGGGGCAGGTGTGGCCCTGCCTCCACCAGCCATGACAGGTCGGGGCGGTCCACCGGGGCAATGCCCGCCATACGCAGCTGGTCACGCTGGCGGGGGCGTGTGTGCATGATGTTGCGCCACGGGTTGGCATGGGCAAGTGCGGCCCCCGCCGCATGGCCTGACCACTCCGGCCTGCCTGCCAGCCAGAAGTAGCGCGCCGTGCGCCCCGATGTCTGCAAATCGTAAACGCGGTCATACCCCTGCAACTGGTGGCGCAGGGCCAGCACCCCGGCAAGGTCTGTCCAGCGGGGGCGGCGGTCCACCTCCACATGGTCAAACCATGGGGCAAGGCGGGCCAGCTCCACAAAGGGGCGGGTTGTCAGCAGGGTTATGTGGGCGTTGGGGTGGGCGCGCCTTATGGCCTCGAACGGGCCAAAGCTTTGCACAAAATCACCCAGCGCACTCAGCCGGATAACCAGAATACGCCGCAGGTCCTGAGCGCTCCCCTGCCCTTTGGTCATGGAGAATCGGGGTCTGCGGCCATAACGGCAAGGTCCTGACGTGCCAGATCGGCCTCGTGGCTATCGGGGGAGAGGTCGAGCACCTTCTGCCAGTCCTGCTGAGCACCTGCCGCATCTCCTTTACGTTCACGGATAATGCCGCGTTCGAGGAGAGCTGCCGCACTGTCGGGGGCGACCGCCAGCGCATGGGCCACATGCAGCATGGCCTGATCCAGCCGCCCCATCTTGCGCTCGGCCTCGGCCAGCAGCACGTACGCCTCGGGCGGGGTGGAGGGCTGGCGGGCGACAAGGGCTGTCAGTTCCTGCTCTGCAAGGTCGGCCCGGTCCTGTGCCAGCAGGCTGCGCGCACGCGCAACCCGCAACATCTGGCTGTCAGGCTGAACGGACAGGCCGTAATCGGCACTGGCCTGCGCCTTGGCTGGCACCCCGGCGGACAGCCATGCCTCGGCGGCTTCCTCCTCCATGGTTGCGCGCAGGGTGGGGGGGGTGTTCTCCCCTTTTTGCGCGGGCTGGTGGGCCAGATCATCCAGCTCCCGCGCGGCTGTGTCCTCATCCCCTGCTTCCAGCAGGGCCAGCGCGTGGCAATGCCGTGCATCGCGCCCGCCGCCATGGTGCTGCCAGTCCAGTGCGTAATCACGCGCGCCGTAGGGATCATCCCCGATCATGGCCATGCAGGTGGTTACGGACCAGACCTGTTTTTTACCGCCCGCCGCCTGTTGCGTGCGGGCATGCGCAACACCTTCCATGGAAGATGTTCCCGCCAGAACAACAGCGCCAGCCAGCATGCAAGGCAGGGACCGACGCGCAGAGAAAGCTGCTTTCATACACCATCCATAGCAAAATCGGGCCCGTATTGGTCAAGCGCGGACCTATCGTGTTCAGAATATGGCACGTTTACCCTTTTGCATGATAATAGGAGCAACATGGCCAGTTTTTTAAGTTCTCCTGTTATTTTGCAAATCCTGCCTGCCCTGCAACAGGGCGGGGTGGAACGGGGCACGCTGGAAATGGCGCAGGCCATTACACAGGCCGGGGGCAAAGCACTGGTTGCCAGCAGCGGTGGCCGCCTTGAGCCCATGCTGCGCAGCCTTGGGGCGGAGCATATTACCCTCCCGCGCTGTGGCAGCCGCAACCCCGCACATGTCCTGCGCAACGCCCGCATGCTGGCCCGTATACTGGCCCAGCACAACGTGGCTCTGGTGCATGCCCGCTCCCGCATTCCCGCCTGGACAGCCAGAATGGCGTGCAGGCGCACCCGCACCGCCTTTGTTACCACGTGGCATGGGGTGCATGCCCACACCATGCCGGGCAAAAAACTGTATAACTCCGTGCTGGCCAGCGGGGACCGTGTGATCGCCATTAGCGCGCACATCGGGCAGATGCTTGCACAGGACTACAATGTGCCCCCCGAGCGCCTGCGGGTTATTCCACGCGGGGCGGATATAGAGCAGTTCAGCCCCCATGCGGTCAGCGGCCAGCGCATGCACCAGCTTGCCGAACAGTGGAACATTCCCGCAGGCTCGGCCATTATTCTCATGCCCGGCAGGCTGAGTGCGTGGAAGGGGCAGGCCCTTGTGTTGCAGGCCCTTGCCCAACTGGAGGCGGGCCTGCCCGAACAGCCGTGGCACTGCGTGTTTGCAGGGTCGGACAAGGCAAACGGCCGCTACGTGCGCGAGTTGACACAACTGGCCAGCAGCCTTGGGCTGGACGACAGAATCCGCTTTGCCGGCCATTGCGAGGACATGCCCGCCGCCATGGCGCTGGCCAGCATGGTGCTGGTGCCCTCCCTCCGCCCCGAACCGTTTGGCCGCGTTGTGGTGGAGGCGCAGGCCATGTGCCGGCCCGTTATTGTCTCCCACCATGGTGCAGCGGTCGAGACGGTGGACCATGGCGTAACCGGCCTGTCCGTCCCCCCCAACAATGTTGCGGAACTGGCAGACGCCATGTTTGCAGTTCTCAGCACCCCCGCCCCCACCCTTGCGGACATGGGGCACGCCGCCCGGCAGGCCGTTTTAGCGCAGTACACAACCCAGAGCATGCAGCACGCCACACTGGGTGTGTATGACGAGGTACTGGGCACGCAACTGGCCCCCACATTCCTCCACACCAAAAATACACTCAGCCCCTTTCAGGACCACGGCCTTGCGGGCTAAGACACTGCCTAACCTTCCTTCACCCACAGGGCTTAGCATGAGTGCCGCTTCCACCTCCACGCAGCCCCTTTTTGCCCAGACGCCGCGCAGGCTTGCCTTCATGGCCGCCCCCACGCACGAGGCGCGGGCGGAGCTGGACCGGCTGGTCGCCCATTATGGCAACTGCCACCCCGGAGATGCGGAAATTATTGTCTGCCTGGGGGGAGACGGCTTTATGCTCGAAACCCTGCGCGTGGTGCTTGAAACCGAGCTGACCGCACCCGTTTACGGCATGAACTGCGGCTCCGTCGGGTTTTTGATGAACCCGATGAACGAGGAAGACCTGCCCGAGCGCCTGTACCACGCACAGGCCGCCACCTTGCACCCGCTCCGCATGACCGCAACCACGCGCGACAACACAACGCACGAGGCCCTCGCCCTGAATGACGTGTATCTGTTCCGCCAGACCCGTCAGGCTGCCAAACTGCGCATTGATGTGGACGGGCTGGTGCGCGTGCCAGAGCTGATCTGTGATGGCGCGTTGCTGGCAACCCCTGCGGGCTCCACCGCCTACAACCTTTCGGCCCATGGGCCGATTGTACCGCTCTCGGGTAATCTGCTGCCACTGACCCCCATATGCGCCTTTCGTCCGCGCCGCTGGCGGGGGGCACTGCTGCCATCCTCGGCCCATGTGGGCTTTACGGTAATGGAATCCGAAAAGCGGCCCGTGGCCGCCGTGGCCGATTCGGTGGAGGTGCGTGATGTTACCTCCGTTCAGGTGCGCGAGGACCGTAACCTGACCGTAACCTTGCTGTTTGATCCGGGACAAACCCTGTCCGAACGGATTGCCGAAGAGCAGTTTTCCGCATGAGTGCGCGCATTTTTGCCACGCATTGCCAGAATACCCCGTTTTATCCCTGCCACCTTCTGGGCTAGTCTGCACCGCAATGAAAAAAATGCTCTCCCTCTCGTGCCGTCTTTCCCTGCTCTGCGCCGCAGGGCTGCTTGAGGCTGGCGTGGCCCACGCGCAGATCACCACCAACACACAAGCGCTGGATAGCCTGACCGACACCCAGCCCACGGCACCAGCCAGCCGCACGGACAGAGCACCCGCCCCCCAGCGCCCGCACCCGGTCCGCCACAC
>JBDNSL010000026.1:0-28598 GCA_047719095.1 Acetobacter sp. | reverse complement strand
TGACATAAAGCCTAGCTTAACATAGAGCAGAAAGAACACACCTATATCTGTTGTTAGGGGAGCCCACGCGTATGAGCCGTATGGTTCTGATCGTTTTTGCCGTTGTTGTTCTTGGTGCGCTGGGCGGCTTTGCCGCTTTGGGGATGAGTGGCCGCCCACCCGTGCAGCAGGCGGTACACCGTGACCTGCCGTTTGCAGCCGACGTAGCCGTTGCAACCCCATCCGTGGCAGTGCCCCAAGGCCCGGCAGCACCAGTGGTGACCCCCGTTGTGCCGGCCGCTCCTGCCCAGATCACCCTTTCTCCCACACAGCAGGCTCCCGCCCACCCGTGAGCGATACGGAAGGGGGAGTAGAGCTTTTTTTGGAAATGCAGGCGGCCGAACGGGCTGCCGCCCCCAATACTCTTGCCGCTTATCAGGCCGACCTCGACTCCTGTAGCCACAGTCTGGCGCGTGTAGGGCAGGGCCTGCGTACCGCCAGCACCGAGGACTTGCGGGGCTGGCTGGCGGACCTGTCCGCCCAGGGGCAGTCGCGCCGGACCGTGGCGCGCCGCCTGTCGTGCATAAGGCAGTTTTATCTGTTTTTACTGCGTGAAGGGCTGCGGGCGGACAATCCGGCCGAGCATCTCGATTCGCCGCGTGCGGAGCAGGCTCTGCCACGATTCTTGTCCGAATCGGAAGTGCTGGCGTTGCTCGATGCCTGCGTGGAGCCTGAAGGTGCGTCTGCCGCCAAAAAACGCCGTGCACTGGTCGGCCGGGCCGCACTGGAACTGCTGTATGCGTCGGGCCTGCGTATTTCCGAACTGCTGGCACTGCCCCGGCTCGCACTGGTGGGCGAGCAGCGTATGCTGAGCGTGCGGGGTAAGGGCGGGCGCGAACGGCTTGTGCCACTCTCCGAGAGTGCGCGGGAGGCTGCACAGGCCCTTGTGGCGGCAGATGCGGGGTTGAACAGCCCCTATCTTTTTCCCGGTCGTACCCCATCGCGCGCCATGACGCGGCAGGCGTTTGACCGGATTTTGCATGATGTAGGGCTAAAAGCGGGTCTGGAGCCTGCGCGCCTGTCCCCCCATGTGCTGCGGCATTCTTTTGCCACTCATCTGCTGGCGCATGGGGCGGACCTGCGCGCGCTGCAAATGCTGCTGGGCCATGCGGATATCGCCACAACCCAGATTTACACGCATGTACAGACCGAGCGGCTGCGTCAGGCTGTGGCCGAGCATCACCCTCTTTCGGCCTCCCAAACCGGGGGTTCGGGCGATTAAGGGCTAAAAAGCACGTCCAGAACACATTTGGATGCACGAAGTGACTTGGCTTTAAGCGCCATTGTGCTATCGGCTTTGCTCATGCGTCAGTTCCTGGATTTTGAAAAGCCCGTCGCCGAACTTGAGAACAAGATCGACGAGCTGCGGCAGATGACCGACCCCGAAGGGGTCAATATAGAAGAAGAAACGGCCCGCCTTTCTGATAAGGCGGAAAAGCACCTGCGCACGATCTACGCCAAGCTCACACCTTGGCAGAAAGTGCAGGTGGCCCGTCATGCCCAGCGTCCGCACACGCAGGACTATATTGGTCGGCTTATAACGGATTTTACGCCGTTGGCAGGCGACCGGCTGTTTGGCGATGACAAGGCCATTATCGGGGGCATTGGCCGTTTTGATGGTATGCCCGTGGTGGTAATCGGGACCGAGCGCGGCTCGGACCTAGAAACACGGCTCCAGCATAATTTTGGCATGGCCCGGCCAGAAGGCTACCGTAAGGCCCAGCGGCTGATGAAAATGGCTGGCCAGTTTAAAATGCCGATTCTCACCTTTATCGATACAGCCGGCGCATGGCCGGGGATCGATGCGGAAGAGCGCGGGCAGGCCGAAGCCATTGCCCGCTCCATTGCCACCTGTTTTGATGCACCCGTCCCCCTTATTGCGACAGTTATTGGTGAGGGTGGGTCTGGTGGTGCGGTGGCTCTGGGCGCTGGGGACCGCGTGCTTATGCTTGAGCACGCCATTTACTCAGTGATTTCGCCCGAAGCCTGCGCCTCCATCTTGTGGCGTGACCCCAAGCAGGCCAGCACGGCGGCGGAAACCCTGCGCCTGACAGCGCAGGACCTCAAGCGCCTTGGCCTGATTGACCAGATCATTCCCGAACCTGTGGGTGGTGCCCAGCGCGACCCGGCTGCTGCCATGGACAGCGTGCGTGGTGTGCTGGCGGCAACGCTTAAGGACCTGTTGCCGCTTGGTGCGGGGCAGTTGAAAGAACTGCGGCGCGAGAAGTTTTTGGCTATGGGGCGCGAAGCCCTGCACTGACCACCCGCTAAAAAGGGCCGCCAGTGTTTGCTGGCGGGCCACACGGGTCAGAGAGGCGGTTCACCTTCCACGGGTGAGCCGCCTTTTTCGTTTAAAAGGTCCTGAATGGCCTGTGCGGCCGCATTTACGCGCGCAATATCCTGCCCTTTGGCCACAAGGGCCACACCGTGGCGGCCACCTTCGCGGTGGAAGGGGTAGGAGCCAAGGTCCAACTCGGTAAACTGGTCCTGAATGGCTTCCAGCCCGTCGGCCAGAGCGCCTTCACTCAGGGCTGTGGTGTGCCATGTGCGTGAAAAAACGGGGGCACCTTTTTGCAGGCTGGGGGCCAGCTCTTCAAACATGGCACGCATAATGCGTGGCACCCCGGCCAACACATGCACGTTGCCCAGCGAAAAGCCCGGCGCAATGGAGATGGGGTTGGCAATGGGGGTGGCCCCTCTGGGCAGCTTGGCCATGCGCTGGCGGGCGGTATTGAAGTTTTCGCGCCCGAAGCGTTCTTCCAGCACGGCAAAGGTGGGGGCATGAATTTCCCACGGTACGCCAAAGGCCTCGGCAACGCAGGGGGATGTTATGTCATCATGCGTTGGGCCTATGCCACCTGTTGTAAATACCTCGTCAAAGCGGGCGCGCAGTTCTGTTACCGTGTTGACAATGGTGGCCCGGATATCGGGGATCACACGGATTTCGACCAGTGGAATGCCCAACTCTCCCAGACGGAGGGCTAAAAACTGGATGTTGTCGTCCCGTGTGCGGCCAGAAAGAATTTCGTTACCAATAAGGATGAGTGCGGAAGTGCGGCGCATGACTCGGGTTTGACCTCTTGTTCTGGGCTTCTTGAATGGTGGGAAGGATGGAGCGGAGTGTTTGCGGGGTCAATGGTCGTAAAAATTACACTCCAGAGGGTGCTCTGCGCGTTTTTGCATTGACCGGGTGGCGCGCAATTCATAGCTTCCCGCGCATGTCAGACAGCCAAACAGCATCCGCTTCCGATCTTCCGCGCGCGTGGCCTTTTGAAGAGGCACGCAAACTGGCCGATCACGTTGCAACACGTAGCAGCACAGGCGCCGATGAGCGCCCGGCTCTGCTGGAAACCGGGTATGGCCCTTCGGGTCTGCCCCATATTGGCACCTTTGGTGAGGTTGCGCGCACATCCTGGGTGCGCCAAGCCTACACGGCGCTGACGGGCCGCCCCTCGCGCCTGCTGGCTTTCTCGGACGATATGGACGCACTGCGTAAGGTGCCCGACAACGTTCCCCAGCGCGAGATGCTGCAAAACTACATTGGCCAGCCGCTCTCCCGCGTGCCGGACCCCTTTGGCACGCACGAGTCGTTTGCTGCCCACAACAACGCACGGCTTTGCGCGTTCCTCGACAGTTTCGGGTTTGAGTACGAGTTTGCGTCCTCTACCAAATATTACACATCAGGCCGGTTTGATGCGGCCTTGCTGCGCGTGCTGGAAGTGCATGACCAGATTCTGGCCGTAATCCTGCCCACCTTGGGGCCGGACCGCCGGGCGACCTATTCCCCCGTTCTGCCGCTGCACCCGCGTACGGGTGAGGTCATGCAGGTTAAAATGGATGCCATTGATGCGGTAGCGGGCACCGTGCGCTGGACAGACCCGGCAACGGGCGAAGTGTTTGAAACACCCGTAACCGGTGGCCACGCTAAAATGCAGTGGAAGGCCGACTGGGCCATGCGCTGGTACGCGCTGGGTGTTGATTACGAAATGTCAGGCAAGGACCTGATCGATAGCGTGCGTCTGTCTGGCCGGATTTGCAAAATTCTGGGCGGAAAACCGCCTGCGGGCCTGACATACGAACTGTTTTTGGATGAGCAGGGGCAAAAAATCTCCAAGTCCAAGGGCAATGGTCTGTCGGTGGAGGAGTGGCTGCGCTACGCCCCGCCCGAAAGTCTGGGCCAGTTCATGTTCAACCAGCCACAGCGCGCCAAACGGTTGTATTTTGACGTAATCCCCAAAACAGCGGACGAGTACCTGACACACGCCGACAAGGCGCGTGCGTTACAGGCGGACAACCCGGCGGGGAATGACCTGCGGGCAAACCCTGCATGGTTTATCCATAAAGGCATTGTGCCAGCAGATGCGGGCAGCCCGGTGCCGTTTGGTATGCTGCTCAATCTGGCGAGTGTTGCCAATGCGGACACGCCCGAAGTGTTGTGGGGCTTTATCCGCCGCTACGACACGGCCGTGTCCCCACAAACGCATCCCATGCTGGCCGGGCTGGTCAAGCACGCCATTGCGTACTACGCGGATTTCGTTCGTCCGGCCAAAACCTTCCGTGCGCCAACGGATGTGGAGCGTGCGGCACTGGTTGATCTGGCCGAAACCCTGCGTGGGTTTGAAGGGAAGGCGGCTGATGCCTCCATCTTGCAGAATCTGGTGTTTGAAATTGGTAAACGGCACGGTTTTGAACCGCTGAGAAGCTGGTTTGGCTGCCTGTACGAAGTGCTGCTTGGGCAAAAGGAAGGGCCACGGTTTGGCGGATTTGTCGCGCTGTATGGCGTGCCGGAAACAATTGCCCTGATTGATGCCGCCCTCCTGCGAGATACGCAGGTTTAGAGCAGGGCCTGGCAGCAGATGACGCAGACGGTTCAGCCCCCCCCTCAACCTGACCTTCACGCAGGGGAAAAAGGGTGGAAAAAAAGGCTGAGGCACCTGCCTCATCTGGTTGGGCTGCTGCTTATGGTGGCGGCCATTGTGGTGGTGCAGCACGAGGTGCGCCACCTGAAAATGGCAGATATCCGGCAGGCCATGGAGGCTATTCCCGCCTCCCAGCTTTGGGCGGCCGTTGGGTGTACGCTGCTTTCATACTTTATCCTTTCTTTTTACGACCGGCTGGCGGCCATTCAGGTCGGGTATGGGCAACTCCCGTTCCGCAGGGCGGCTTTTGCGGCCTTCTGCTCCTATGTTTTGTCGCATAACCTTGGTTTTTCGGCAGTTTCTGGTGCTGCTGTCCGGTACCGGCTTTACCGGAACTGGGGCGTTAACGCCTTTGCCATTACCCAGATCATTGCCTTTTGTTCGGCCACCTACCTGCTGGGGGCGGCTGTCCTTATCGGGGCTGTGCTTATTCTGGAACCCGCAGTTCTGCCCGGTGTTGGCAACCGTGTGCCGCTTTGGGTGCTGGCCTGCCTTGGCGGGTTTTTATGGGTAGCGGTAGCCGGGTATATCACGCTGGCCTTTTGGGTGCGCGAATTCCGGTTTCGTAAATGGGTGATCGCCCTGCCGTCCCCGCGTATGGCCATTATGCAGACCGTAGTGGCCACGGCGGAAGTGGCGGCCACTGCCAGCATAGCCTTTGTGCTGCTCCCCAAAGGGTGCGGGGTGGATTTTGGGTCTTTTCTGGCCATCTACATTGCCTCTTACACAGCCGGGCTGGTGGCGAGTGTGCCCGGTGGGCTTGGGGTGTTTGACGGCGCCATGCTGCTGGCCCTCGGCCCTTATATGCCCGCGCCCCAGATTTTGGGCATGGTGCTGATTTTCCGCCTTTTTTACTACATTATCCCTCTTTTTCTGGCCGGGATCATGTTTGCCGGGCACGAGCTTTTTCTGCGGGGAGATGCAGCACTCGCCAAAAAGAAAAACCGTAACCTGAGTGCAGGCACCCAACGCACCCGGCGCAGGCCCAGTCAGGTTGTGCGTGAGAGCGAGGCCGCTTTTTCCGTGGCGGTGGCAACCGGCACTGTCACGCTGTGTGGGGTGCTGCTGCTCTGCCTTGTGCTGATGGAGCCTATGCCCAAGTTTTCCATGCTGCCCGACACGTTTGCGGGGCTGGTGCATGTGGGGGGGAATTACCTGCTCTCTCTCATGGGGGTGGCACTTATTGGGCTGGCCATTGGTCTTTCGCAGCGGGTAACGCTGGCATGGCGGGGGGCGCTGGGGCTGTTGCTGGTGGCAACGGTCATGACCTTCCTGCGGGGGAACACCATTTTTGTGCCCTTTATGCTGGGGCTGTCCGCGCTGTTTATAGCCCCCTTCCGCAATTGCTATTACCGCCACGCCAAATTGCTGAGCGAGCCACTTTCGCTCTCCACTCTGTTGTGCCTGCTGCTGCTGTTTGGCTGCACAATTGCTCTGGCAACCCGCAATGCGGGGGCGGGGAGCTGGTGGCAGCTCATGCTTGCATCACCCGCGCATGGGGCAGTGCGCTGGACTGTGGCCCTTGCGGTGTTGCTTGCACTGGTGGTGCTGGCCCGGCTTATGTGGCCCGCGCGCATTGGTATTCAGCCATGGACGGCTGACATAGCCGAGCATTATCAAACGCTAGAACACGCGCTACCCGGCATTGCGGACATGAAGCCCGAAGGGTTTGTGGAAGGGGAGGCGGGTGATGCGGTCATCCCCTTTATCTGCCGCGAAAACATGCTGATCGGGCTGGGAGACCCCGCAGGGGAGGAGGACGACAGCATTTCGGCCATATGGCGCCTGCGCGATCTGGCCTTGCAGCAGGGGTTGCGTCTGGCCTTCTGGCAGGTGGGGGACAGTTTTGTCCGGATCTATAACGATATCGGGCTGAATGTCTGGCCACTGGATGATGGGAGCAAGACCCACCTGTGTTACCCACCGGGAGATATTGCTCTGGTTTCCCGTTTTGTAAAAACATATACAGACAGCCGGGACGTAACAAACGTGTCTCTCTGATCGGCCTTTGGGCTGCGAGCTGTTTTTTCTGTTGGAGTTCTGGGCGGGGTTATGTCGGTTCATCTTCCCGAGGTTCTGTTAAGCGGCGGTATGGTCAGAACTGGGGTTTCGTCCTTTCTGCTCGCATTTCCCGCACTGTTTTCCATTGTAAACCCGTTTGGCGCGGCCCTTATTTTTGCGCAGGCCTCTGCTGGCCGCTCCCAGCGCGAGATTATGGCCCTTGCGCGGCTGGTCTCGTTTTATTCCTTCATGCTGGTTGTTGTCTCGCTCTGGCTGGGTGGGATCGTGCTGGCGTTTTTTGGGGTTACGGTTAACGCGCTGCGTGTGGCCGGTGGTCTGGTTGTGGCCGTGCGGGCGTGGGACCTGTTGCAAAGCCCCGAAAGTGTGGAAGCGCAAAAGGAAAAGCAGGCCTTGCAGGGTGGGCGCACGGTTATGGCCCCTAACTGGGCCGATTCCGCTTTTTTCCCGCTGGCCATGCCCTTTACCGTGGGGCCGGGCACCATTGCGGTTGCCATTGCTCTGGGGTCTGGTTGCCCGTCCGGGCATTCCTTCTGGGCCTATTCGGCAGGTACAACGGTTGCTGCGGTATGCGTGGTGCTGATTGTATGGGCTGCGTATTCCAGCTCGGAAAAACTGGTGTCCATGCTGGGCGTGACCGGCACGCGCATTGTCAGCCGTATGGCCGCACTGGTGCTGCTGTGCATTGGCGTACAGATTTTGGCAGCAGGCGTGCAGGGGTTTGCCACAGATATGTGGCACAACCTGCTCAAGGACGCGCATCGCCCGACCTGAGTGCCAGGTGATGTGACAAGCCTCTCCCCTCCCTACAGGGTAGGGAGGGGAGATTAGCTTATTCGGGCACCAGTTCGCTTACTGTGGCGTCAAACGCGCCAAGAGCGGTTTTAAGCCGTGCCAGTTGCTGCTGCGCCTGTGCTGCAAAGCCATATGGAGGCTTGATAACCAGAAGCCCCGCACCATTAAGGGCGTCAGGGTTATGGGGCGGGCGCATCAGCAGTTCGGCAACCAGCACATTGCGGTGGCCTGCCTGTTCAACACGGGTATGGAATTCGCGCACCGGCGTTCTGTGCTTGATGGGGTACCAGACTGCCACCATGCCAGCGGCAAAGCGGGTGTGAATGCTCTGGAGTGCGTCGGCCAGCCGGTCAAACTCTCCGGGTTCTTCAAACGGGGGGTCTATCAGCACAAGCCCGCGTTTGGCGGTTTTGGGCGGGAGCAGGGCGCGCAAGCCCTCATACGCATCGCGTTCATGCACGCTTATGTTGGGTTGGCCCGCAAACAGCCGGTAGAGTACCCGCTTGTCTGCTGGGTGTTTTTCGCAGCAGATCAACTGGTCCTGCGGGCGCAGCATCAGGGAGGCCAGCAGGGGCGATCCGGGGTAAAACCGTGGGCCACCTGCCTTGCGCACCAGATCCAGCCATGGGGTAAGCGGGCTGTCGGGCGCTTGTGTCCAGAGTTTGCCAATGCCGCTATGGTATTCGCCCGTTTTTTCGGCCTCGGGGCTTTCAAGGTCATACTTGCCAAGGCCCGCATGCGTGTCCAGCACGACAAAGGGCGAGTCCTTGCGTAAAAAATGCTGGAGCAGGCTGACCAGCAGCGCGTGTTTCATGCAGTCGGCAAAATTGCCTGCGTGGTAGATGTGGCGATAGTTCATGCGGGAGTCTGACCGGGTTCAAAGCGCTGGGCCATGTCTTCCAGTGGCCAGCGCGGGCGTGGGCGCAGGGTGGTGTTGTTGGGGGCAGGCAGGCCGCGCCGGGCACTTTCGGACCATGTTTCAAGGGCGGCCCAGCCAACCATGACCGCGTTGTCGGTGCAGAGTTTGAGTGGGGGGGCGGCAAAGCGCAGGCCACGCCGCTGTGCGACCTGTTCAAGCCGGGCGCGCAGGGTGGTGTTGGCGGCAACACCACCTGCGGCAACCAGTAGGCGGGCCTGTGGCATCATGTCCAGTGCGTGGTTTATGCGGTCTGCCACAACATCGGCCACGGCCTGCTGGAAGGATGCGGCAAGGTCGGCTGCAAACTGGTGGGGCAGGGGGGCCTGACCAAATGGGGCCAGCTTTTGGGCAATGGCCGTTTTAAGCCCGGAGAACGAAAAATCGCACCCCGGCCTGCGCAGTAGCGGGCGGGGCAGGGCTATGGCGTTGGGGTCACCCTGACGTGCCAGTTTTTCCAGCTCCGGGCCACCGGGCCAGCCAAGGCCGAGCATTTTTGCAACCTTGTCAAACGCCTCGCCCGCTGCATCGTCTATGGTGCCGCCAAGTTTGCGGTACTGGCCAACACCCTCCACCGCAAT
Source organism: Acetobacter sp. (assembly GCA_047719095.1). Classification (GTDB taxonomy): domain Bacteria; phylum Pseudomonadota; class Alphaproteobacteria; order Acetobacterales; family Acetobacteraceae; genus Acetobacter. Next base: position 19,329 of record JBDNSL010000026.1, on the reverse strand, counting down.
GCACTGGCAATGACCGCCCGAGACCAGCAGCAGCAGGTAGGGGAAGGGCGCGCCACCGGGCACAATACCGGGCAGGCGGGCTGTCAGGGCGTGGGCCTCCACATGGTTGACCGCGACAAAAGGAATGTTCAGGGCCAGTGCCAGCCCCTTGGCAAAGCTTGTGCCAACAATAAGCCCGCCAATAAGCCCCGGTCCGGTGCTGGCAGCGATAAAGGCAAGGTCTGTGGTGGCCAGCCCCGCATCTGCCAGCGTGGCCGCGACCAGAGCTGGCAGTAGGGCCAGATGGGCGCGTGCGGCTATTTCTGGCACTACGCCGCCAAAGTCCGCATGCCCGTCCTGAGAGACAACGCGTTGGGCAAGGCAGGCCCCATTGGGGGCCAGAATGGCGCAGGCGGTCTCATCACACGAGGATTCAATGGCCAGAACCGGCCCTAAGGGTTGACCTGCAGTGGAAAGGTCACTCATGGACGCACCATAAAAAAAACGGTATTCTTGCACGAATGCAACGGATGGGGAGGGGCGGAATGTTTTTCCGGTCGCGCAAGTTTTTCAGACCAGCCGGGCTTCATCGTATCTTGTCCTTTCTCCATTCCCGGTAATAGACACATCTTATGGATTCAGCCTACCCTTCCTCATCCGTCCTTTCTCCCGCTTTGCAGGAGGTTGCCGCGGAAGCTGCTGCACGCCAAAAAAAGGCGGGCAGTCATTCGGGACGTCACTCCCTGCCTTTGCGCGTGGGCACGCGGGGGTCCCCACTTGCGCTGGTTCAGACGCGCGCCTTCCTGACCACGCTGACGCGCTTTTGCCCCGTACTGCGGGACATGAACGCGTTTCAGGAACACCAGATCAACACCACGGGTGATCAGGTACAAAATCGGCGTCTGGCCGAAATTGGCGGTAAGGGTCTGTTTGCAAAGGAAATTCATGAGGCGCTGGCCGATCGGCGGATTGATTTTGCCGTGCACAGCCTCAAGGATCTGGAAACAACTCTGCCACCCGGTCTGGTGCTGGCCTGCACGCTCAAGCGTGAAGATGCGCGTGATGCGCTGATCCTGGGCCCCCGGTTGGAACAGTCCGACCCGGATGATCCGTATTCGGCCCTGCCCGAAAATGCACTGGTGGGGTGTGCCTCCGTCCGCCGTCAGGCGCAGATGCTGCATGCCCGCCCGGACCTGAAGTTTGGTCTGCTGCGCGGCAATGTGCAGACCCGACTCGATAAGCTCGCCGCGCGCCAGTGCGATGCAACCTTGCTGGCGCTGGCTGGTCTGCGCCGCCTTGGCATGGCCGAGCGTGCCAGCATTGTGCTCTCCCCCACCGTTATGGTGCCAGCCGCAGGGCAGGGCATTGTGGGCGTGACCGTGCGTGAGGATGATGTTGAACTGCGCGAACTGCTGGCCGCAATCGAGGATTACGAGGCCCGCGCCGTAGCCACGGCCGAGCGCGCCCTGCTGGCCGAGCTTGATGGCTCCTGCCGCACGCCCATTGGGGGGTATGCCCAGTTAATTCCTGTTGTGGCGGGCGATGCCCCCAAACTGCACCTGACAGGCCTTGTTGCGCGTGAGGATGGGTCCTTCCTGCTCAAGCGCAGTGTCAGTGGTGCGCCAGAGGATGCGGCACGCCTTGGGCGTGAACTGGGGTGCAGCCTGCGTAAGGACAGCCCTTCCGATATTTTTGAGGAAAACGCGTAAAACAAAACAGGCCATACCCCATGCATTCCCCGCGCGGCGTCATTATCACCCGGCCTGAGCCGGGGCTGGGCGAGACGGCATTGGCTGTTGCGGGGCTTGGGTGGGTGCCTGTTCCTGCTCCCGCACTGCATGTGCGGCCGTGTCCGGTTGGGTCCCTGCCCGGACAACCGGCGGCGCTGCTGCTAACCAGTGGGCAGGCTGTCGCCATGGCGGCCAGTAGTGTGCCTCTGTCCGTGCCGGTTTTTGCGGTGGGGGACCGCACCGCGCAAAAAGCCACTCAGGCTGGATTTACCATTGTAAAAAGTGCTCAGGGCAACGCGCAGGCGCTGGTAAGCCTGCTGGTGCGCCACGGTGCGCCCGACCGTGGGCCTTTGCTCCTTTTTTCAGGGGCTGGGCAAGGGCTGGAACTGGCAGCGGCTTTACGTGGGCATGGGTTCCGGGTTGTGCGGCGGGTGGTTTATCGCACGCAGCCTGTCAGGGGTTTTTCGCTCTCTGTTGCTCAGGCGCTGGAGGCGGGGGAGATTGCGGCTATTCTGTTTTTTTCCGCCCGAAGTGCCCAAAGCTGGCTGCGTTGCGTGCCCGGTGGTGGGCTGAGCGGGCAAGTGCGGGCCTTGCGTGCTATTGTCATATCGGATGAGGTGGCAAAAACCCTGCGGCTGGCAGGCTGGCGCGGGCCAGTGAGTGTTGCCGCCACGCCAGATGCCCCGGCCATGCTGGCGGCTCTTGGCGCAGTAGGCGCATAAAAAAAACCGGCACCACAGGGATGCCGGTTTTTTTTATAAATAACGCCAGAAAGCCTGAAGGGCTTATGCGTGGCCTGCTGCTTCTGGGAATTCCGCGCGGCGGCCCTGCCACAGAGCAACAAAGTCGATGGGCTGGAGCACAATGGGGGGAAAACCGCCATCGCGCGTGACATCGCTGATGATGTTGCGGGCGAAGGGGAAGATCAGACGCGGAACTTCAACCAGCAGGATCGGTTCAACCAGTTCTGCGGGCGGGTTGGTCAGGGTGACCACAGCGGCATAAACCAGTTCGGTCAGGAATACGGTGCGCCCGGCGGGACCGCCTTCGGTTTCCGGGGCTTCCTTGGCTTCGGCCTTGATGCTCAGGGTGACCTCGTAAATCATCTGGTCATCTTGCAGGCGGTTGGCCTGCACATCAATGTTCACACCGATCTGGGGCTGGGCGCGCAGAGTGGCAAAAATTTCTGCCCCAACGGGCACTTCAAAGGAAAGGTCGCGCGTGTACTGGAGGTTAATGGCCAGTGGCAGGGCGGGCGGAACGGACTGGGCAGTATCGGACATTGATGACAGCTTCCTGCTCTCAAACGTATTGGGTTCCCTTAAGGCGGTAGCATGACCTGCGGGGTTAGCCAACACTCCAATCCGGGTCTTTGCGGGCTGGGGGCCCATGTTAGGTGTGCGGATAAGGACGTTTGTTTTTTATGGGGTAAGATGGAGCCAGTCCCCGTTTTCCAGACTCTGGCTGCTCAGTTCGAGCAGGAACCACCAGTGCGACACAACCAGTGTGTGCTCATGGGGCGCGTCCGTGCGCATCTGCTCGCGGAACTGCTGCGCCCGCAGGGTGAGTGCGCGGTCGGACTCCGGTAAGGGAGACCACCATTTTTCCGGCAGATGGGCAAAATCAAGCTGTGGCCAGTCCCGCGTCAGCACAGAGGCGGGGGAGCCAACATCGCACGAATACATGCCCCGTTCGCGCACAAGGGGCGTTACCTGCGGCGTAAGGCCCAGTGCGCGGGCAATGGGGGTGGCGGTTTGCAGGGTACGGGTAAAGGGCGACACCAGAATACGCGTGATGTTTTTGTGCCGGAGTTCATCCACCAGCGCATAGGCGTGGTCCTGCCCCTGGGCGGAAAGGGCGGGGTCGGGCACGCTGGGGTCACGCCCGCTCAGGTTATACAGGCGGTTGAACTCACTTTCGCAATGACGCAGGATGATCATGGTAGCCTGAGGGGTTTTTAAAACAGGAATGGTCTTTTACAAGGGCGGATGGACTGGTATTCATTGTATCCGCGCTCTGTCATGACTATGTGATAGCCAGAGCCTGAGGGAAAGTGCGTTTCCCCGTATAATATATAAACCTGCAAACACTGTGTGCAGGCAGCTTGGTGGACGGTTAACAGATGGATTTTTCTCTCGACCATTTTCCGGTCGATCTGGTTCTTCTGGCTTTGGTAGCCGCTTTTCTGGCTCTGCGCTTGCGCAGTGTTCTGGGTAAGCGCGTTGGCATTCAGCCCCCCCCCATGCCTGTGCCCCCCCGTGCGCAAGCCGCGCAGCCCATGGTGGAAAACAAGGCCGAACCCACAGACCCCGCCGTTGAGTACGATGTGCCATCGCCCGGCACGCGGGTCGGGCAGTTGCTGGCCGATATTCACCAGCAGGATACAAGCTTTACCCCCCAGCAGTTCCTTATGAGCGTGCAGACCGTATTTGCACAGGTTGTGGGCGCTTATGCGCAGGGCAACCGCGATGTGCTCAAAACCTACCTGACACCTGCGGTCTATGCCTCGTTTGATGCCGCCATAACCGCGCGTGAAGCCGCAGGGCACACGCAGCGGACCGAAATCCGGGCCGTGCGCTCGCTGGCGATCGAGGATGTGCGCTTATCGCAGATGGCCGTAGGCCTTGGGGCCTGCGTTGATGTGCGTATTGTGTCCGACCAGATCAGTCTGGTGGAAGATCAGGCAGGTCAGCCCGTAACCGGCACGGACGCCATGACCGAATTTTCCGACCTGTGGACGCTTGAGCGCCTGCTGGGCGTTGGTGGCAGTGGCTGGCGTCTTGCGGCGGCGCGCAGTGCGTGAGTGCGCGCATACCGGCCGAGGGGCCTGCAACACCTGCCCCGCGGGCAAAACGCTATAAGGTTGGTCGTCAGGACATAGTTCTGGGCGACTGCCTGCGCGCCCTGCGGCGCATGCAGGCCGAAACCGTGGATGTTATTGTAACATCCCCCCCCTACAACATTGGTCTGTCCTACCGGAGCTACCCCGACCGGCGGGAAGAAAACGATTATCTGGACTGGATGGTGCAGGTTGCAACCCAGTTGCAGCGGGTGCTCAAGCCCGATGGGTCGTTTTTTCTCAACATTTCCGGCTCATCCGCCCAGCCATGGCTGCCGTTTGAGCTTGCGGTGCGCCTGCGCGATCTGTTTGTGCTGCAAAACCATATTTCGTGGGTCAAATCCATTTCCGTGGGGGAGGACAGCTTCGGCCACTTCAAACCCATGAACAGCCAGCGCTATCTGCACCGTGGGCATGAACATCTTTTCCACTTCACCCTTGGTGGGGACGTGCTGCTGGACCGGTTGAGTGCGGGCGTTCCCTACAAGGATAAAACCAACATTGCCCGCCGTGGCCACCGGCAGGACCGCCGCTGCCGGGGGGATGCGTGGTTTATCCCCTACGAGACGGTGCGCGGGCGGGCGGAAAAGTTTGACCACCCCGGCACCTTCCCCATAGCCTTGCCCGAGCAGTGCATTCTGCTCCACGGCAAGCCCAAAGGCAGGGTGCTGGACCCCTTTATGGGAACAGGCACCACCTTGCTGGCCGCCCAACGCCTTGGGTGCAGTGGCATGGGGATGGAAATAGACGCCGAATATGTGGCCATAGCCCGCGCACGTCTTATGCACGATCTGGTGAACACTCCTGTAGCCTGATCGGTTTTATCTATTATTACGATAAAAATAATCGCTTTGACATTTTGATGTGCATCAAACACAACAGGCTTAAGAATGAATAAAACGTATAAGAGAAAGAAATAGAACCGGGGGATCGGGGTTTGAAACGTATATTGGTATCTTTGGCTGGCGCGGGATTGTTGGCTTATGGCGGTACAGTTGCCTTTTTGCAGCATTACGACCATGTAACGGCAACGGAGTTGGTGGCAAATTCACCAACACATAAAGACCCGGTTGCTCTGGCTGCGTTTAATGCACTGAATGAAGCCCGCTGCGATTACTGCCACGCAACAGGGCGGGACCTGCCTTTTTACTTCCGCCTGCCTGTAGCGAACACGATTATGGAAAGAGACCGCCGTGAAGGGCTGCGTCATTTCCGTATGGAGCCTGTTCTGCACGCGTTTGAGCACGGTACGCCGCCTTCGGAAGAGCAACTGTCGCGCATAGAAGAAGTGATTGTACAGAACCGTATGCCGCCCGCGCAGTACCTGCTGCTGCACTGGCATGCCCATCTGTCCAACGCGGAGCGGCAGGCCATTTTGGCATGGGTGGAACAGACCCGGCGCAAATACTACGCCAACACGGGTGCGACAGAAGCCCTTGCAGCCGAACCCGTGCGCCCCGTGCCTGAAAGCGTAGAGGTGGACCCGGTAAAGGTCGCGCTGGGTAAAAAGCTGTTTTTTGATAAAAAACTGTCTGGTGACAACACACTCAACTGCGCCAGTTGCCATGGGCTGGACAAGGGCGGTGTGGATAATCTGGTCACGGCAACTGGCATTGGTGGCCAAAAAGGGCCGATCAACGTCCCCACCGTGTATGATGCCTACTTCAAGGTTGCCCAGTTCTGGAATGCCCGTGCACCAGACCTTGCCGCACAGGCGGCAGGCCCGGTTATGAACCCGCTGGAAATGGGCTCGCACGACTGGTCGCAGGTGGCCACCAAGCTGGCGACAGACCCCGATTATACCGCCATGTTCAAGGCTGCCTTTGGCCCGGACGTGCAGGTTGGGGAGCAGAGTATTACGCAGGCCATTGCCGAGTTTGAAAAAACCCTGATCACCCCGGACAGCCCGTTTGATGAATACCTCAAGGGCAAGACCGATGCGATCAGCGCGCAGGCCAAACGGGGGTATGAGCGGTTCAAGGCCATTGGCTGCTCGGGTTGCCATAGCGGCATTGGTGTTGGCGGCGGCGGCTACGAGGTGATGGGGCTGGAAGGGGATTACTTCAAGGACCGTGGCGGCAAGCAAACCGATGCGGACGAAGGGATTTATGCCATCAGCCACAACAAGCTGGACCAGAACCGCTTTGTGGTGCCCACCTTGCGCAACATTGCCCTGAGTGCGCCATACTTCCACGATGGCAGCGTGAAAACACTGGACGAGGCCGTGCGTAAAATGGCGCGTTACCAGACGCCAGACAGCAACCCGTCCGATCAGGATGTGGCGGATATCGTGGCCTTCCTCAAAAGCCTGACAGGCAAGTATGATGGACATGACCTGACGGATATTAAACAGTAAAACAGGGGCATACCGGGCGGGCATCTTGGCGGATGCCCGCTTTCTTTGCTTGAACAACGGCTCGTTCACAGGTGATAAAGCCTGCTGGGCGGGCCGTTTGTGTTTGTGGCGCCCCTCGCACGGACCAGATCGGTTGGCATTAAGCACGGCGGGTGACAGGGTAGGGTGGCACGGTGGTCAAGAGGCGGCGGCAGTTACAGGAGGCGGAAAAACAGCTCTGGGCGCTGGTGGTGCGTGATGTCGCCCCCCTGAGCAGTCCAGAGCGTGTGCCCCCTACCGCAGATGCGCCCTTTGTGGTGGACACGGATGGACCTGCCATTGTGGCTCCGGCCATTCCACAAAAAGACTATAAAAAAGGTCCTGCGCGGGCCAAACCCGTTGGCAGCCTGCTTTGGGCGGAGCGGCCACTGGCAACCCTTGTGCCCCCACCACCGCCTGTAACGGTGCAGCACAGGCCGCCCATTGCGGAAAAAATTGGCCAGCGCCAGCCCGGAGTGGATGACTATAGCTGGCGGCGTTTCCACCAAGGTGACATGCGCGTGGAAAAGCGGCTCGACCTGCACGGTATGGTCGCGCAGGAAGCCTTTGTACGGCTTATGGAGTTCATGGATGTTGCCGCCCATCGTGGCCTGCGCTGCGTGGAAATTATTACAGGCCTGGGCACCGGGCACGAAGGCGGCATTTTGCGGCGCGAACTCCCCCACTGGCTGGAACGGCCAGAAATGCGCTCGCGTATTCTGGGGCTGGCCTACCCGCATGTGGGGAACAAGGGGTCTGTCCGGGTTTTACTGCGCCGTCGTAGGCGGTAGGGCTGCCCCTGCTGGCAGGGCACTTCTCCACCGTGGCAGGTTGAGTGCCAGCCACCGCCGCAACGCCATGCCCACATTCACTTCTGGTGTGGCCATGCCGTAATACGCAATGCATTTGCTACCCGACAGGATGGTCTGCCCATTGGCCATTGCAATCTGTTGCAGGGCAAGTTTGCTGGCGCATGTGTCCGCCGCGTGGCGCCAGCGCGCCACTTTGGCGGGTGGGGTGAGCAGGGGCAGCACCAGTGCCGCCTTAAGGCTGGCGGCGGAGGCTATGGCCTGCCATGCCAGTGGCAGAAAAGCCGGGGTGGATGTCCTGCGCTCTTGCAACAAAACAGTCGGGAAGGTGGGCGGGAGTGCAAGCTCCGCCTGAGCGGGAGTTTGCGGTGCAACCGTGTTGAGAAAAAGCGGGGTAAACCCCTTGGCACCGAGTGTGGCCAGCCGGTCCTTGAGTGCTGCATCCACCGGGAGCTGGATCGCATCCACCAGTCCGCTGGTCAGGGCAGCCATGGCCGCATCTGGCGTTGCGTAACCGCTTACGGGCAGGGGGCGCAGGGCCAGCAGGTCAAACGCTAAAAGGGTAGGGAGTTCCGGACCCGTTGGGGTGGAAACTGCAATGCGGGTGGTTTTGCTGCTGAGAATGACCCCAAGCGAGCGGTGGAGGCTGACATGCCCCACAACCACACTGGGCTGGCAGATTGTGAGCACGGGCGACCAGCGCTGATAGGCGTAATGTACGCGGCTATCCCCGGTCATGGCGGCCATAAGGGCCGTGCCGGGGACCAGCAGCGTGCTGGAGGCGCTGCTTAACTGCTCCTGCGCATCAAACAGGTTGGCCCCCGTTACCCCGTCCCATCCGGTGGTAAATGAGAGGTCAAAGGGAGGCTGGCCCAGCTCGCTCGCCATGTCGGGTGCTAGCCGGGTGGCCCATGTGCCGCACGGTGTTTCCGCGCTGCCTGCAACAATCAGCCGTGTTGTCTGCTCGGAGGTGGGGGTGGCTGCGGGGCCGACAAGAATGTCATCCGCCGCATGGGCTGTGGTGGCCGCAGCCGCTACGCACCCGACAGCCCCGCCCAGAAACAGGCGGCGCGAAAGGGCGCGGGCCTGATGTTCACGCGTCGTCATGAAGGAGGCGGGGATGGGAGTAGACAAACACCAATAGCCTTTGTTCTGGTTATCGCCGTGGCATACTATGCGAAATTAACGGCAGAAACACGGCCATTTTATTACGGCCATTTAACTTCTGGCGGCATGCTCATCAAAATGGCTTCCGTATTGCCCCCGGTCTTAAGCCCAAACAGCGTGCCCCGGTCGTGTAGCAGGTTGAATTCCACGTAGCGGCCACGCCGGACAAGCTGGGCATCGCGTTGTTCGGGGGTCCAGTGTTCCATCATGCGGCCCCGGATAATGCGGGGGTATGCATCCAGAAAAGCCAGCCCCACATCCTTGGTAAAGGCAAAGTCCTGCTCCGCATTGCCGCTGTTCAGCCGGTCGTAAAAAATGCCGCCAAGGCCGCGCGGTTCATTGCGGTGGGGGAGAAAGAAGTATTTGTCGCACCACGCCTTGAAGCGGGGATAATATTCGGGGTCATGCGTGTTGCAGGCCTGAGCGAATGCCGCGTGGAAGGTGGCGGCATCGTCCTGCGCCTCGGCACTGTCGGGGAACATGGGGGTAATGTCGCCCCCTCCGCCAAACCAGCCCTGTGTTGTAATGATCATACGGGTGTTAAAATGGGCGGCAGGCACCAGCGGGTTGCACATATGCGCCACCAGACTGATCCCGGTTGCAAAAAAATGCGGGTTTTCGGTCGCACCCGGCATGGTGGCTGCAAATTCGGGGGAGAACGTGCCTTCCACGGTGGAGACATTAACGCCCACTTTTTCAAAAACCCGGCCCCGCATCAGGCTCATAACACCGCCACCACCGGGGGTTTTGTCCTCGTTCTGGCGGTCCCAGCTTTTGCGCTCAAAGCGGGCGGGCTGTTCGTGGCCGGGTAGGGTGGGGCTGTTTTGTGCGGTGGCTTCTGCCTCAATCGCTTCAAAGGCGGTGCAGATCTGGTCACGCAGAGTTTCAAACCATGCGCGGGCCGCTTCCTTGAGTTTGTCGTGCGAGGGAACAGAGGCGGGCTTGCTTGGCGTCATGTATAAGGCTCTTTCCATTACAGGTCTGCTGCCGGGCAGGCAGGGAATCGGCTTTGGTATTTTTCCAAGGGGTGCGCCTTAGGGCCGGTCATTGCAAGATCACCCGGTTCGTCGTTAAACGGAAACCGTGTTCGCTAGGGCGGCGGGGAATGGGGGAGGAGTGCAATGGCTGGCAAACCAGTCTGCCAGAACGGGCAGGCCACAAAGCCAACGCTACGGGGCCAGCTTGGTGCGCGCGTTGCGGCCTATGGCCAGCTACCCTTACCAGCCGACCTGAACTGGCTTTGGACCGTGGGGGCCATACTGTGTGCCCTGCTGGCCCTTATGGTGCTGAGCGGGCTAACCCTGACACTGGCCTACACCCCCGATGCGGGGCTGGCTTTTGGCTCGGTCGAAGGTATTGAGCGCCGCCTGCCCGCAGGCTGGCTGCTACGCGCCATGCACATGACAGGAGCCTCCTTTTTTATGCTGGCCCTGTACATCCATTTACTGCGCGGGCTGTATTACCGCGCCTATCTGCCGCCGCGCAGGGCTGTGTGGCTGAGCGGGTGCGGGCTGTTGGTTATGGTTATGGTAACGGCCTTTGCCGGGTACGTGCTGCCTTGGGGGCAAATGTCCTACTGGGGGGCGGATGTGGCGGGCAGGGCCGTGGGCGCTCTCCCCTTTGTTGGCGGGTGGCTGGAAGGGCTTTTTTTAGGGGGCGAGGCACCGGGCACACCAACCCTGCACCGTATGTTTGCCCTGCACTTTGGGCTGGCGTTTGTCATTACAGGTGTGGTTGTGGGGCATATTGCCCATGTGCACGCACGTGGGAGTTCCAGCCCTTCTGCCCGTCCGGCAAATGTAACCGGGGTTTTGCCGTTCCATCCGTATTTTACGGTACGTGACATGCTGGCCATTGTGCTGGTGGCCGGGGTTTTTGTCGGGGTTATGTGCCTGTGGCCAGAGCTGATTATTGAGCCTGCCAATTACCGCCCCGCCAACCCCTTGCACACTCCGGCCGATATTGAGCCTGAGTGGTATTTTTTACCCTTTTACGCAATGATGCAGGCCATCCCCTACAAGCTGGGCGGTCTGCTGCTGTCTGGTGGTGCGGTGGCAGTCCTGTTTGCAGTGCCTTGGCTGGACCGCAGCGCATGTGCAGCAGACGGTACGCCGCAGCCCGTGGCTGTGCGGTTGGGGGCCATGGTCTTGCTTATAGGCTCGGCTGTGGCCACGGCCTGTGCCGGGGTGCACCATATGCAGGGTAACTGGCTGGTTGTGGCCCGGCTGGGCATGGTGGGGTATTACACCTACTTTGTGGTTTATCTGCCTTTGGCGGGCCGTTTGTGGCGCAGGGGGGAGGTATGATGTTCCATCGCCTTGTAGCCCTTGGGGCTGGCATGTTGTGGGCCTGTGCGGCTACAGCGCAGCCTGTGGGCGGGCCTGCTCCTGCTGCGCGGCAGCAGTGGTCCTTTGCCGGGCCGTTGGGGCATTTTGATCTGGCGGCCGTGCAGCGTGGTTATGGGGTTTTTGCTGGGTCCTGTGCATCGTGCCACAGCCTGTCCCAGCTTCATTTTTCAGATTTTTCGGGCATGGGGCTGCAAACTGCGGAGGTTGCAGCACTGGCGGCCACATGGCAGGTGCCCAACGGGCTGGACGCGGAAGGACGGCTGAAGCGCCGCCCCGCCCGCCCAGATGACGCGCTGCCATCGCCCTATTCTGGCCCGGAGGCCGCACTTGTGGCTAATCAGGGGGTTATCCCTCCTGATCTTTCGCGCATTCTCAAGGTCTATCCCGGCGGGCCGGACAGGTTGTATGCCCTGCTTACAGGGTACGGCCCACAGGCCGAGCGGGAGAAGGGGCGTGGTTTTTTTAACCCCTACGCCATTGGCCACTTTACGGCCATGCCCCCGCCGTTGCATGGCAACGAGGTAAAATATGCGGATGGCACAGTGCCCGACATACAGGCCGAGGCGCGGGACGTAACAACGTTCCTTGCCTGGGTGAGTAACCCCCACCAGGACCAGCGGCGCAGGTTGGGTGTGGGAGTGGGGCTGTATCTGTGCTTTCTTGCCGTACTGTTTGCGATTTTAAACCGGAGACTCTGGTCTGATGTCAGAAAATGAAGTTGTAGAACCCGTTATCGGTCTGGTTGGCGGGTCTGGCCTGTATGATATTGATGGTCTGGAAGACAAGGAATGGCGCACGGTGGAAACCCCGTGGGGCATGCCTTCCGACCAGCTTTTATTCGGGCGGCTGGATGGCGTAAAATGCGTGTTTCTGCCCCGCCATGGCCGTGGCCATCCTATTCCGCCCTCACGCCTGAACTACAAGGCCAATATTGCAGCGCTTAAAATGTCTGGCGTGACCGATATTGTTTCCCTCTCTGCGGTAGGCTCGCTCAAGGAAGAACTGCCGCCGGGCCGGTTCGTGATTATCGACCAGTTTATTGACCGTACGATTGCGCGGGACAAAAGCTTTTTTGATACGGGGTGTGTTGCCCATATTTCCATGGCGGACCCGCTGTGTAACCGCGTGGGCGATGTGCTCAAGGCCGAAGCCGACAGGCTGGGTATCGAGGCTACGCGCAAGGGGACGTATCTGGTTATGGAAGGCCCGCAGTTTTCCACCCGTGCGGAGAGCGAACTTTACCGTACATGGGGCTGCTCGGTTATTGGCATGACCAACATGCCAGAAGCCAGCCTGGCCCGTGAGGCGGAAATCTGCTACGCCACCGTCGCCATGGTGACCGATTATGACTGCTGGCACACCGAACATGATAACGTGACGGTGGACAGTGTTGTTAAAACCATGCAGGCCAACTCCGCCAAGGCCAAGGCGCTGGTCAAGGCGGTTATTCCCGCACTGGGTGGTAAAAAGCGTGGTCTGTGCAGCGCAGGCTGTGACCGTGCACTGGAATATGCGCTGATTACAGCCCCCGATGCGCGTGACCCTGAACTGCTGGACAAGCTCAAAAGCATTGCTGGCCGTGTGATCTGAAACACAAAGCACGTAACAGCCTGCGGCGTTGAGGCGTAGGCTGTAAAAAAACAGGCAGGCCGGTTGGCCTGCCTGTTTTGTTTGTTGCCTGTGTTGGCCTTTTGGCTGTGGCATCCGGCATGCCGCATGCTGGCAGAAACCAACCCGTAGCGGATGGTATAGTGAGGGAATAGTCCTGCGCAGGCAGCCACGAATATCCGAAGATCGTCGCATGCTGCCTGTGATGTCAGCCAGTTATCTGAGACCATACTGCAGGAAAACACTGCAAAAGCACAGAGATTTTAAATTTCTGGGAAAATGGTGGAGGGGGTTGGATTCGAACCAACGTAGGCGTACGCCAGCGGATTTACAGTCCGCCCCCTTTAGCCACTCGGGCACCCCTCCGACTTGTTGAGCACTCCTCTAAAGCCTGAGTTGAGGGGTGTCAATGGCTTTGATGAATATTCTTTGCTCATGGTGGGTTAGAGGTTTTGCCCTGCTATAATGTGGCGGCCCGCATTGGCAAAAGATTTACAGCCATTGGGGTGGACAGGTGTTCGGGTTCAGGGAAAAGCTGCATCCGGTTTTAGGTATCCGACAGTTACGGGGAGTTTAGGTCTTGAGCAAACACCACACGGTCCGGCGGCATACGCCCCGTTCGCTGGCGGCACTGGATACGCCCCTTGTCTCCCTGACTGCTTACACAACCCCCATGGCCCGCCTGCTGGACCCCCATTGCGACCTGCTTTTGGTAGGGGATTCGCTGGGTATGGTGGTCTACGGCATGGACTCCACACTAGCCGTCAGTGTGGATATGATGGTCGCCCACGGGCAGGCGGTTGTGCGTGGCAGCCAGAAGGCCTGTGTGGCCGTGGACATGCCCTTTGGCAGTTATCAGGAAAGCCCGCAGCAGGCGTTTCGGGTGGCGGCGGATATTATGGCCCGCACGGGTGCGGGCTGCGTCAAGCTTGAAGGGGGGCAGGAAATGGCCTCCACCATAGAATTCCTTGTCCAGCGCGGTATTCCTGTTGTGGCCCATATCGGGCTTAAACCGCAGGCCGTACACGCGCATGGGGGCTTTCGCACGGTTGGGCGCGGACTTGAGGCGGAGCAGATTATGGCTGACGCGCTGGCAGTGGAAAAAGCTGGAGCCTTTGCCGTGGTTATTGAAAGCACAATGGAACCCCTCTCGCGCGCCATTACCGAAGCACTGAGCATTATAACCATTGGTATAGGGGCATCCCCCATGTGCGATGGGCAGGTGCTGGTGGCGGAGGACATGCTGGGCCTGTTCCCCGATTTTACGCCACGGTTTGTCCGTAAATTTGCCAATCTGGGGCAGGAGGTGGATCGCGCGGTGGCAGAGTATGCCCATGCGGTGCGTACACGCAGTTTTCCCGGCCCTGCGGAATGTGTGGGCATGGCTCAGCCGGATTGAGCCATAAACAGTTAAGGCCCCACCTCACGCTGGAGATGGAGCCTTGCTGTTGCCGTGCAGCCCTTGCGCGCAGGCCCATGACCGGGGCGCAAGGGGGTTGTGTGGCGTTACTGGTAGCGCGAGAGCCACCATGCATAAGATGGCGGGAGAATGGTTTTTGCGTTCTTGGCGTGCAGGATGCGGGCGGCCTCATGTGGCCAGTGCGGGTTGGCCAGCAATGGGCGGCCGATTGTAGCCACATCCACAATTTCGTTACGGATCAGCGCGTCCGCCTGACGGCCTTCGCTGATATACCAAGATGTGGTGACGGGTAGCCCCGCTTCCTGCCGGACTTTGTGGGCAAAGGGGGTCATAAAGCTTGCACCCCACGGAATGGCAGCGTCAGGCGTGGAAAAGCCCATGCTCACATCCAGAAAGTCCAGCCCGTGTTCCTTCATTTTGCGCACGAGTGCTATGGATTCTTCGAGCGTCTGCTCATCATTGCCATCAAACTCGATCACGCCAAAACGCGCACTCAGTGGGCGGTCTTCGGGCCAGACAGCGCGCACGGCGGCCAGTGTTTCCAGCAAAAAGCGGCCCCTGTTTTCTGCCGAGCCACCATAACGGTCGGTGCGTTTGTTGGAATGCGTGGACCAGAAGCTCTGCGCCAGATACCCGTGGGCAAAGTGCAGCATCAGCCACTCGAACCCTGCATCCCGCGCGCGAATGGCGGCTTTAACAAAGTCGGCTTTAACGCGTTCAATGTCCTCAAGGGTCATTTCATGCGGCACGCGGGACAGTTCGGGGCCATAGGCTATGGGGGAGGGGGCAATGGGCTGCCAGCCGCGCGGGTCGGATGGGGCAATATGGTCATCCCCTTCCCACGGAACATTGGCGCTGGCCTTGCGGCCTGCATGGGCGATCTGGATACCCGGTGTGGCCCCTGTTTTGCGAATGCTCTCAACAATGGGGGCATAGGCCTGTGCCTGCGTGTCGTTCCATAGGCCAAGGCAATGGGGGGTAATGCGCCCTTCGGGGGAGACAGCGGTGGCTTCCAGTGTGACCAGCCCCGCGCCACCACGGGCGAGAGAGGCGTAATGCACGCTGTGCCAGTCATTGGGCATGCCGTCCTGCGCCTGATACTGGCACATGGGGCCAACAGCAATGCGGTTGCGCAATGTGCTCCCTTTGAGGGTATAAGTGTCAAAAAGTGTTGGCATGGGCCATGTTCCTGTTACAGAGGGGCGTTATAGCCCCGTTAGTTCGACTATAATCGAACTAACGGGCAAAGCAAGGGAAGAGGCAGGTCAAATACCGATATGAAGCAGTATGACCATCCATTGCCGCAGGACCTGCAACTGTCCTGCCTGCTTTATGCCCTGTCTGACCCGTTCAGGCTGGAGGTGGTGCGCAAGCTTGCCCTTAGCCAGCCCCAGCCCTGCGCGCCCTTGCAGGATGGACGGCCCAAATCCTCCGTGTCCCACCATTTTTCCGTACTGCGTAAGGCGGGGGTCATTCGCACCGATGTGGTGGGGGTTACCCACATGAACTCCCTGCGTGAGCAGGAACTGGAGGCGCGCTTCCCCGGTGTGCTGGCAACAATTGTGGCAGCCGCCAGAGCTGAGACCCAGAGCGCATAAGGCTTGGGGGCCAGCACCCAAAGCACCAGCACCTAGGGGCACCAGCATTTAGGGCACCAGCACGGCGGCTCCGTCAAAGCGGCCATGGCGCAGGTCATCCAGTGCTTTATTGGCGTCTTTGAGCGCATAGGTTGTGGTGGTTGTACGAATGCCGATTTTTGGGGCGAGGGAGAGAAAATCCAGCCCATCCTCACGCGTCAGGTTGGCAACGGACACAATATCGCGCTCCTCCCACAGGCTATCGTAGGAAAAAGCCGGGATTTCGCTCATGTGAATGCCCGCGCATACTACGCGCCCGCCCTTACGCAGGGTTTTAAGGGCTGCGGGCACCAGAGCGCCGTCTGGGGCAAAAATAATGGCGGCATCCAGTTGTTCTGGTGGCAGTTCGTCCGACCCACCGGCCCATCTGGCGCCAAGCGAGCGGGCAAAATCCTGCGTTTTGGTGTCTCCGGGGCGGGTAAAGGCGTAAACCTCGCGATTTTGCCAGACCAGCACCTGCGCAATAATATGTGCGGCCGCCCCAAAGCCATACAGGCCAACCTTGTGGGCATTCCCCGTCTTGCCCAGCGAGCGCCAGCCGATCAGCCCGGCACATAGTAGGGGGGCGAGTGAGACATCGGAGCCTTCCTCCCCCATGGGGAAGGCAAAGTGCGCGTCTGCCACCGCCATTGTGGCGTAACCGCCATCACGCGTGTAGCCGGTAAAAATGGGGTGGTCACACAGGTTTTCGTGGTCGGTTGTGCAATAGGGGCAGTGGCCACAGGTATGGCCAAGCCACGGAATACCCACACGCTGGCCAACTTCGAGCGAGGTAACGCCACTCCCCAGCATATCAATCCGGCCAATAATTTCGTGCCCCGGTGTTACGGGCAGTTTGGGGTGGGTCAGGTCTCCATCCACCACATGCAAATCCGTGCGGCATACACCACAGGCCAACACCTTAACGCGGATCTGGCCGGGGCCGGGTGTGGGGTCGGGTAGTTCCTCCCATTGCAAAGGGGTGCGGGGGCTGTGCAGACGCATGGCGAACATGAGAGGTCTCCCGTTATGGGCGGCAGCTTACGCACTGGCACGCTGTGCCCGTCTGTTATGCCGCGTTGGAGGTGTGTGTTTGTCGTATGTGGCGCTGCGGCCCGCCTGCTGCAAAGCGGGTGTTGTGCATTGCGGGGTTACTGTAGCGGCATAACCGGGGTGCTGCGGCCCTTGGGGTAGGGGGTGGGCCAAGGTCTGGTAAAGGGTGGGGCTGCTCAAAAAGGTTTGAGCAGGCGGTCCAGATAGTCCAGTTCCTGTTGCGGGCGGGTCCGCTCTGAATCGCGGCGGCGGAGTTCTTGCTCAATTTCGCGCGCGCGCTGGCGGGCCACCGTGTCGGGGATATGGGTGCTGTCGTCTGTGTTCTGGTCCGCGCCCTCGCCCTCCTTGCGGCCAAGCGGGTCCTTGCCGGGGGTGGTGTCATCCTCCCCGTTTTCTCCCGCATTGTCCGAAGGCTGGCCAGCACCACTTTCCCCCGCACTCCCCGACCCCGAAGACCCTTCGCCACTGCCACCAAACGAGGGCAAAAAGCTGGACGTTGTGTTCTGGCCGCTGTTTTTCATGCTGTCCTGCATCTGCTTGCGGCTCTGGCGCAGGGCTTCAAGGGCTTTTTCCTCCGCTGTGGCAGCGGCGGCATCATCCCCGTCGGCCAGTGCCTTGCGGGCGGCGGCCATGTTTTTACGGGCCTCGTCAAATGCAGCAGGGGTTTTGCCTGTCAGGTCTTTGAATTCGTCCTTTAACTCGTTCAGGGCCTGTTCCAGCGCATGCTGGGTGGCCCGTTCCGTGCGGCGTGCTGCGGCCTGTGCCTCTGCCTTGGCCGGGTCGGGCATGCCTGCGGGGGGCTGTGCGCCACCGGGGCCGGGCTGGGGTTGCCCAGATGTGTCGGGTGTGCCCGCATTCTGCTCCGCCATACCGGGTGGGGTGGGCAGTCCCAGCCTGCGCAGCAGTTCGGATGTGGGGAGGTTGGCATATTCCGCCGCCTCTCCATCTCCATCATCAGCTAGGTCGCTCTGCTGCTGGGAAAGGCTGCGCAAATGCTCGTCAAGGCGGGACTGGGCGTGGTCCAGCAGGCTGGATTCCTTTGTGGTCAGGTCATGCAGGGCAGCGGCCTGTTCGCGCACTTTCTGCTGGGCCTGCATCTGCTGGGCCAGAGCGGCAAGGTCCTGTGGTGTTGCGTTGCGCATACGCTCGGTGGCGTTTTCCATTTCCTGCAGGCGTTGCATGGCATCCCCCGCGCGGCCATTGGCGGCATCTGCGCGGAGTTGCTTCATTAACCGGTCAAACGCCTTGTTTCCCGCAGCGGAAAAACCGGGCAGGTCCGGGATAGCCGTGTGGTTGCGTAGCGCACTATCGGCCAGTGCCTGCATTTTGCGGGCAATGGCGTCCTGCAAGGCCTTCAGGCTTTGTTCCAGCTCTTCTTGTGCCTGCTGGTTGTGGGTGCCATCACGCTTCATGCCTGCCAGTTTCTGGGCTACGTCAGCCTGTGCGGCGCGGACATCTATGGAGGCCTGAGCACTGGCGTTATCGCCCGTGCGCCGGTCCTCTATGTCCAATGCAAGGTCCCACAAAAGGTTGGTGGCACTGGTCCGGGCGGTCTGGGCGTCTATGTCGGCATTGTCGAGCAGGGCCACAATGCTGGTCAGGTTGAGGAACATGCCCGTATGGTCGCGCACAGGCCCCGGTGCCTCGCCCAGTGCTTCCAGGTCCTGCGCGGTATCTTCGCGTTTTTCCTGTTCCAGTGCGAAGCGGCGGCGCACATCAAGAATGGCGCGCGCGATGGGGGAATGGAAAACCCGGCCACCCAGCCGGAATGTGGCAGGCGCGCTCTCCCCTTTGTGGCCGCTGGTGGCGGTTGCTACAATCTGCCCCGTAACTTCCTGCCCGGCCCATGGGTCTTCCGACAGGTCGGGGGCCACAACATTTTTAGCCGACTTGGGGTGTCCGGTTAAGGGCAGGGGCACG
This sequence comes from Acetobacter sp., assembly GCA_047719095.1. Classification (GTDB taxonomy): domain Bacteria; phylum Pseudomonadota; class Alphaproteobacteria; order Acetobacterales; family Acetobacteraceae; genus Acetobacter. The sequence goes on along the minus strand of JBDNSL010000026.1, from coordinate 466 downwards.
CTTAGCTCCCGTTTGGGGTTGGCCCCGCGTGCTGGGTGGGCTGCGTGTAGCACCACCTGCAGGTTGGAGAGGCCATAGGCATGGCTGGCCGTGTAGGGCAGGCGGGTATGCCAGTCCCCCTTGGCGGGTGCTCCGGGGGATGGCCCCCATGCAACCTGTGGCGCCAGATCGGGCAGTACGGTTATGGGCCAGCTTGCAAGGGTGCGCCCCCGGCCTGTTAGCCGTAACAGGCCGCTGTGGGTGAGGGTAACGTCCAGCTTCCAGCTATGCGGGTCCAGTTTCTGGCGTTTTGCATCTTGTGCGACCATGCCGCGCAGCCCCTGCAACACGGGGTGAGAGGCCATGCCGTTTACAATAACGCTCAGCCGCGCACCTTCTGGCACCTGTGGTGCGGGGTGCCCCGCGCTCTGATATACCCCTCTGCCGCTGCCGACCACGTAATAGGTTGTGTTCTCGGTGGTCGCCG
>JBDNSL010000025.1:0-28775 GCA_047719095.1 Acetobacter sp. | reverse complement strand
TGATTGCCGGTGGCAAGGATGACATGGCCCCCGAGCCCGCCATCCACAAACTGGTAGACAAACTGAACACCCAGAAGGGTGTGACCGTGGACTACCGGATCTACCCCGAAGCAGATCATATTTTTGCCAAACAGGCAGACAAGATTACTGCCGCGGTAGAAGACCACGTAAGCCGCGCCATGGGCCAGCAGCTTATGGCACTGGCTGCCGACTAAGCAGCAGCCTTACCGCTGGCGCGCCTGACCAACAGGTGCGCCAGCAGGCTTTCCCTCCCGCCGCCCGGAGCTTATTGCGCGGGTTGGGAGCTACTGCCTAATTTGAGCCAATCAGGCTTTTTTCCAAACAGATGCACTTAAATTCTGTCCGTTCTACAACGCATAATTCCCATGGTGTAGCACTTAGCAAACGACAGCCCAATCAGGGGAACATATGCCATGCGACGGAAAGTTTTGCCGGCAAAGCAGATTATTTTTCATCTGCCATGCTGAACATTTTTGGGTCAAAAATATACTGAGAAGGGCAACTTTTCTGAGGATGTGCATCCTGAGGTAAAAGTTGATAGACACTAAACCCCGGCTCGAGCAATGTTTCCTTGAATGTTGCAATCTTGCGTGTCTGTGCCTGTAAACGGGCAAGTTGTTCAGGATTTATATAAAAATTGATGAGTCCTGCGAACTGATACAGCGTTGGGTGAGTAATTTTCTCAGGAAGAACTCTTTGCTCAGCAGAAAAAGCATTCATCAAAAGTATCAGAACAGGAACATGATTGCAAAATGCCACTGCATTTGCAGATTTTAGAATATCATCAAGACTATAGCTGGAATTATCTTTGATTGACACCGGAATAGTGAAAGCAAATTTATTTTCCGAAATTATAAATGTGGGTGCGTTATTATAATAATGTATAGCCTCTACTATGTAAAAGTCATTGCTGGATATAATAACACTGTTTTTTATGCTATTATTATTCTCCATAAATTGAGCAAACTGCTTTGAATTGGAACTTGGTGTTCCAAACAATCCATTATAAGCATTATATATAGCAGGCCATATTTGCAAAACCAAAAGAACAATAAAAGCACTGTAACCAAATGACCGAATACGTTGAATGCTCCTACCAAAAGAATAATTATTCCTTTTTGATATCCACAGCAGAGCAATCATAAAAGCCAACCAAATGGCTTGATGACGATACCCTCCCGCATAAAAAAATGAGAAGAAAAAACTCAAAGAAAAAAGACTTAAAACCGCTGATGAAAATAAAGACAACTCACCATAAAAAGAAAATACACTCACATACATTAAAATAGAACAAAAAACTGTGAAAATAAATTTTGAAACGGACAATACTTTTGTTTTTATTTTATGAGCACGGTCGAAAACACATTTTGTTGTGTATTTTTTTGAAAAATACTCATCCATGCATTCAGGATTATCAATCAGAAGGGGATAAATATCTTTATTCTCAGGGTTGGGATCAACGCTATCAATAAGATGGATTTTATCTTTCTCTTTTGGTCCAAAATATGAAGCATAGGTTATTTCACCAAACGATCTAGATATAAAAAGAGCGTTTTTAAGGTTTCCAATCGTCAGAATCTCACTCAACGGTCTGGTGGCAGCCGTATCAAACGTTGGAAATATAGTTAAAAGACAAATGACAGTTCCAACTATCGTGTAGGAAGACGTTTTTAGAAGAAATTTTCTTTTTTCCTGCAAAAGAATTGTTTTATCTTTTATAGATTCTAAAATCAGACCAAATATATATGATACTGACACAATAACGGAGTGAACATTAATATTGCATAAAACAAATAAACAAGGACCAGTTAAATGAGACTTAAGCCGCTTATTTGTTGCAACTATAGCCAAAATGAACATGAAAAGCATGCTAATGCCGTAATTGCGTGCCATAACTACATATTCATACAAAGCAAAATTAGTACATAAAAAAAGAATTTTAAACCGCAAACTGAACGGACTTTTAAAAATAAGGAGCCAAACGGCTACGGCTGCAACCAGATAAGACGCAAGCGGCAAAACCCATACTTTATGGAAAACTGCATAAAGACCACGCAACAAAAGAAACCAGACTGCAGGGTGCCCGTTTCCATGAATACCATACTGGCTATCTGCACCAATCCCAAAAATAAGATTGATGACTTCATCACCCCAGAATGCATGAAAATAGCTGATTACAAACGTGATTACTGCCCAGACTATGAACAAGCTCCATAGTGTCCTCGTTTTGCTCGACATTAAACTTTCCCTGTAATCTCGAAAGCACTATTTTAGTTAGTTGTACGGAGCATTCTGGACATCACTATGATGCCAAATGGAATTTTCCTATCAAGACTAGGAAAATTCCAGATAGCTCTAAAGAAAAGAAACTCTAGTTATTTTTGCTCGTGATAATCATCACCCACATTGATCTGCCAGATCTCACTTTTATCAATCTGACCAGATACAATCTGATCCGCAGCCTTTTTGGCCGTCAGCATAGAGTGATCCTGATTGTTGTAACGATGCATACCATTACGGCCAATAAGGAAGAGATTATCTACAGAATCCAATGCCTTGCGTATGGTGTCAAACGATTCATATGACTTACCAAAGTAACCAGGGTACGCTTTGGGGACATGGACAACAATACTGTCAAGAGCCTGATCAGCAGTAACTAGTCTGATTTTTTTCATCTCTAACGTTGCAAGCCTGATCATTTCCTGATCACCAAGCTGCCACAAATTATCACTTTCTTTGCAGAAGAACTCCAGTCCAAGCCAGACCGTTCCGGGCTTGGCAACCATATAAGGGCTCCAGTTATTAAAAATCTGCACCCGCCCTACATTCACGCCGGGCTCCTGAATATAAATCCAGTTATCATCCAACTTAGAAACCAAATCACTCTCTTTATAGAGAAGGCCAACTGTAATAAAATCTCTATATTGAAGATCTTTCGCAATCTTGCGCACATTCTCCGGCCAATAATCACCCGTCGCGGCAACCAGTTCCTTCACTGGCATAGTTGACACCAGAACATCACAAGGGATTGTCGTTTTGTTACCATTTTTTCCCGTAATATCTACGGAAACAACTGTATCATTTTCAATAATAATACCATCAACACGGGTTTCCATCATAATGCGGCCACCCATAGCCTCAATCTGACGCGCAACAACCTCCCACATCTGACCAGGGCCAAATTTGGGGTAAATAAATTGTTCAATCAGAGACGTCTGGATTTTTTTGCCTTTATCCAGACCCAAAGCACTTTTACACGCATGCAAGACGGCACTCAGAATAGACAGACTTTTAACGCGTTGAGCGCCCCAGTCCGCACTAATGTCCGAGCATGGAACGCCCCACACTTTTTCCGTGTACTCTTTAAAAAACTGTAAATAGAGCTTTCGACCAAACCGGTTAATAAAAAAATCTTCCAGCGTAACCTCAGGCTTAACTTTCCTTGATACGCGCCCAAACATAGCTCAAACCAAACAAGACAGTCTTCTTCAGACCAAGCTTGCCCAAGTTTTCCGGTGTTAGCTTAAGCGGGTAATCAAAAAAGCGATTGTTATAATAAATACGGGAAAGACGGGAACGGACCAGCATAACATCATCATCGGAACCCGTAGAATCACTTGTTCCAACGGCCCGACTGATAGATTTACCCTGATACTTCAACGAGAGTGTCTGATCTTTATCCACGGCTACAGGAAGAAAATTCTCCCATCAAGACATGACCCACTCAGACTTGGAAAAAAACCGATGCCCGCCAATATCAATTCTATTCCCATTATGCTCCACTGTTTTTGAAATACCACCAACCTGAGTATCGGCTTCGTAAATAGTGACGTTTCTGTATCCTGCTTTAAGAAGTTCATAAGCAAGTGTCAGACCCGCAGGCCCTGCTCCAGCAACAACTATTTTTTTGTCCAAGTTCATAATAGCTTTCATCTTTTTTAAAACATCACCCACGAAACAGAGCTATTTTTCTAACCATAAAGTTAAACAAAAACGTCACGACACTTGCAAACGCACGACTTGGCTCGGGAGCAAAACCCAGCACCGTTATTCCAAGCCAAAGCATAAACTCACATAGCGCTAGTCCACACACACCGATCGCCACAAAGATGAAAAATTCTTCATTTTTATGCGCAACCATTCTCCGAGCCTGAAAAACCCAAAAAATACTACCTAGATACGCAAATATTGAACCCACAAAAAAACCAATACATGCAGCATAAACCCAATGAATTCCCCAAACTCGAATTGAAATACTAAATATTCCGATATCTAAAAGAAGAGATATAACAGAACATAGAAAATATCTCAGAAACTCTTCAGTTTCTTTTTTTATTTTATTTCCTGCGCTCTCTTCTTTAAGACTCATATTAACTACACAGGAAATCCAATAAAAATTTAAAACACCAATACATTATCACTGAAAGTTTTTCAGAATATATTAATCAACCCGTCATAAAATACACTATTCACTCACACCTATAGTTTATCCGAACAGAATTCCAATCTCTTGTAATTACCCAAGCAACTACAAACCAAGCATTCCCCGGCCAAAATATACTTATCAAGGATATCTAGCTTGGGTGTGCACAATCGCAGGTAAAGTTTAACAAAAAATGAAATTTTTTGGCACAATGCTTACAGTATAGTGATTTCTGTTTAGGTTAAGGACCTATTAATTTATTAAACTGAGCAAGAGGTTGTGCTTCACAGGCTTACCGATGGAGGTAAGACCGTGAGTGACATATTTTTGCTGTCTGAACGCCAGATGGAGCGGCTTGAGCTGTTTTTTCCTCTGGCGCATGGAATGCCCCGTGTGGATGACCAGCGTGTTTTGAGCAGGATCGTTTGCGTGATCCGCAACGGCCTTCAGTGAAAAGACGCTCCGAAAGCGTATGGTCCGCGCAAGACTTTGTATAACCGCTTCATCCGGTGGAGCCGCCCCGGTGTCTTTGACCGGATATTGTCGCCCTGACAGAACAGGCTGGCCGTTCGAAGCGCCTGATGATTGATACGACACATCTCAAAGCGCATCGGACATCGACATCCCTGCTCAAAAAGGGTTTTTTCCCCGCCATATCGGGCGGACAAAGGCACCCTGATCAGGTTATCACGTGCAGAACGTAATATAACTGCCTGTTATTCCGCCGAAAAAGAACCGGAAATCAAAGCTGCCTTACAACTGGCATCTGTATAAAAAGCGCCACCACACCGAAAACATGTTCGCAAAGCTGAAAGACTGGCGACGCGTAGCCACCAGATACGATCACTGCGCTCATAGTTTCATGTCCGCAATTCACATCGAGCCTAAACGATTTTATCAATCCTCTGTGCGGCGGGGGTTGGCCAGTTCGCGCACAACGCCATGCAGGGTACGCAACTCCTGCTCGGTCACTTCCCCGCGCGTAAAAAAGTGGCGCAGGTTACGGACCATGCCGGGGCGCTTTTGCTCGTTACGCAAAAAGCCACATCCATCCAGCTCGCGCACAAGGTGGCTCATGAAGTTTTCAAGCTCCCCCTTGGTGGCAACATGCGTCTCGTTTGTCATGAGCGTGCGCGCCGGTGTGGCCTCTGCTGCCATCCACCATTCATACGCCATGATCATGACCGCCTGTGCGAGATTGAGCGACATGAAGGTGGGGTTAAGCGGGTAGCGGATCAGTGCGTCTGCGCGCGCCATGTCCTCATTATCCAGCCCTGCGCGCTCGGGGCCGAACATCAGCCCGACCTTAAGCCCCCGTTCGGTGGCTGCACGCAGTTCCGCCGCACCACCGCGTGCGGTCATAACGGTTTTAACAATATGGCGTGGCCGCGGGCAGGTGGCGTACACATGGTGCAGGTCGGCTATGGCGTCATCCACGCTTTCATGCACCGTGGCCGCTTCAAGTATCCGGTCAGCGCCAGAGGCGGTGCGCCATGCCCTGTCCTGTGGCCAGCCATCCCTTGGGCTGACAAGCCTTAAGTGGAACAGGCCGCCATTGGCCATGGCACGGGCCGTGGTGCCAATGTTTTCGGCCATTTGTGGCCGCACAAGAATAACAACAGGTGTATTGCCCAAAGGCTCCAGCGGTGCCCCGCCATCCCGCCCGGTCATGCGCGCCTCCAGCTTGTTCCGTCTTTTGTATCTTCAAGCACAATGCCCTGTGCCTGCAACTGATCGCGCAGGGCATCGGCTCTGGCAAAATCCCGCGCTTTTTTGGCGGCCAACCGCTCGGCGATCAGCCCTTCAATTGCGGCATCTTCCTCTACCGAGGCCCCTCCCTTGAACCACAGTGCGGGGTCATCTTGCAAAAGGCCCAGCAGCCGCCCGCCCGCCCGGAGCGCACCAGCGGCCTCCCGGTCGCCCCCCATGGCCTGATTGGCCAGCACGTGCAGCTCGGCAATGGCCTTGGGGGTGTTCAGGTCCTCCTCCAGCGCTGCGCGCACGGTGAGTGGCACTGGGGCGTCGGGTATGTCCGCCACACTGGACAGCGCGCGGTAGAACCGATCAAGCGTCTTGCGCGCCTCGTTCAGCCCGGCCTGCGTGTAATTGAGGGTAGAGCGGTAATGCGCTCCCAGCAGCAGCAGGCGCAACGCCTCCGCCGGGGCCTGTGCCAGCACATCGCGGATGGTCAGGAAGTTGCCCAAGGACTTGGACATTTTCTCGCCCTCGACCAAGAGCATGGCGTTATGGACCCAGTAATTGGCAAACTGGCCATGCGGAAAGCAGCACAGGCTCTGCGCGCGCTCGTTTTCATGGTGGGGGAACAGCAGGTCCGACCCACCGCCATGAATATCAAAACTATCACCCAGATAACGGTGCGACATGGCCGAACATTCAATATGCCACCCCGGACGGCCCCTGCCCCACGGGCTTTCCCAGCCCGGCTGGTCTGCATCCGATGGCTTCCACAACACAAAATCCCCCGGTGCCTTTTTGTACGGGGCCACTTCTACACGCGCCCCCGCCTCCAGCTCATCGGGGTTGCGGCCAGAAAGAGCGCCATAGGAAGCAAAAGACCCAACAGCGAACAGCACATGCCCCTGTGCCTCATACGCGTGCCCGTTCTCTATCAGGCGGGCAATCATGGCCTGCATCTCGCCTATGTTATGGGTTGCGCGGGGTTCTATGTCGGGGGGGAGCACGCCAAGGGCGGCAAGGTCGTGATGGAACTCTTGCGTTGTGCGCTGGGTTAGCGTGCCAATATCTTCCCCATTGGCACGGGCGCGGGCAGTTATCTTGTCATCCACATCGGTGATGTTGCGCACAAATGTGACACGCGGGTACAGGCTGCGCAAAAGCCTGACCAGCACATCCGCCGTAAGCATGGCGCGCAGGTTGCCTATATGCGCCAGATCATACACCGTGGGGCCGCAATAATAGACCTTGATATGGGCCGGATCGAGCGGCTGGAACGGCACGGTCGAGCGGCGTTGGCTATCATGCAGGAACAGGGCGGGGGCGGGGCTTTGGAATGCGTGCGGCATGTCCGCCTAGATGCGCCACCCACGAAAACGATGCAATATGTGTGTGGGCCAAAAAAACCACGATCATTCCAAAAAACAGGGCTTGACGCTCTTACCCCTTTATTGCTTATAGTCCGGCCTTAGCGCAGAGTGTGTGCATGTGCCCTTATAGCTCAGTGGTAGAGCAACCGCCTTGTAAGCGGTAGGTCTTCAGTTCAAATCTGAATGAGGGCACCATTCCCCCCCGGACTCAAAAATTTTAGCGTTGTGGAATAATCAGGCGCACTTCCTTTTTGGGTGGCCTGTCTGCCGGGGAGAACTGCCCTTGCTGCACGCGGTCATGGTCCATGCTGGCCCACCCGCCTAATGGCAGGTCGTGTGTTTTACTTTCCCCGCATTCACAGCTTTCACATACTCAGTCGTTGAGAGCGTGTGCCTGATGTAATAGTCCTGATAAGGTTGTGGCACACACACGTCCAGACCGGTTGTAAGGGCGTATAGATTCCACACCGACAAGACAGCAATCGCTATAATTTGAAAAACTTTGATAACCATAAATATCCCTTAAATTAATGAGGTAATATTCATAAACCAGCCAACAACAAAAATGACATGCACCACCCCCATACCAACCAGTATGATCTGCCTGTCACGCAATGGTAACTTTAATGTACCATACGCCAAAAACTCTATCGCCAGAGGATTTGCAAAAATATAGCGCTCAATGGCCAAAACACCGACGGAAATACCCAAAAAAGCCGTAACGGCTAACAGCGTTACATTCAACATCCAGTCTTTACGCCACATATGATACAGCAAAACCATAACACACAGAGCGTATATTCCGTATATCGTTGCGGATTTTTCTTTCAATGCCTCAATAATATGCAACGGAAAAAAATCAAATACTCGCCCCCATGCCACTTCAACATGTGAAAAAGCAAACCCGTCACCCGTTAAATGATAAAGATATAGAACAAACGCAGAAAGACCCGCTCCCCCAACAGAAACCAGTAATGCAGACTCCCGCAGGCGGTCTGTTACCTTCCGTTTTTCATCAGCATTGTCTTTGGGCTGACTGGCGACAAAAAACCACCATCCCGCCAGGCAGACAACCATGGCAAAACCTGTTGGCCGGGAAAGGCATAGGAAAAAACTTAGGAGGCAGGCCAGATTAAGTCTGTTACTTCTGAGAGCAACAACAACACCCATCATGAAAACGCCATAAAGCGCCTCGGAATATTGCGAATAGTACCATATGTTCATAGGATAAAGAACAAAAAACAGGCAAAAAACAAACCTGTTTATAACAAGCCCCCTTAGCTCCATATCCTTGCAACATAAGAAAATAACAACTGGCCATAACAACAGATTAACCAGTAATTCCCCCGTTACGGCCCCCACCCCCAAACCCCATGAAACAAAGCCGGAAATTATGGGATATAGCGGGAAAAATGCCCAGTTTTCCTGATATTTTTCGTAGCTGTCTGCCACACCCGATAATGGCATATACCCATTTTGAACAACATCGGTGTACCACCTGCAATCCCAACGGCAGACAGCCTCTACCGGATTACCCCACGGAATAGCCAGAATGGTGGTCAGCAAAACCTGAAGACCGCTCAGGACCAGAATAACAAGCATAAGCTGTGGGCCACGCACACAAGCAAACCGTTGCGGTATATCCCGTATGTTAAATGTCATAACAACGTTCCAGAAAATATCTGAATATTTACAGCACACCTTAAAAAAGGTCTTAACAAAATATCTATCAGACAACTGATATAATAAACCTATATTATCCATGTATCCTTGTAAAAAGCATACACATTACCGTTAAGCACCACGATAACTTCAGGCAGACAAACCCAGCGTGGCAATTAACCAGCAGACGGGCCAGTCTGATGCTTTACGCTGCAATAGCACAGCGTTAAAAATAACTCTCTTTTTGGAAAACATCTATATTTTGAAATAAATTTTATACTTTGCTCGCAGGAGACAATCAGCCCCCCTGCACTCTCAATTTCTATCATACCCATTGCAGCAGGGTAGCTGCGGGTCTGCACGGCCTATCGACACCACCCCACACGCCAGCATAAGGCCATACCCACCCTGCCTGACAGCCGGATTTTACCTGATAACCCAGCCATCCTGCCTGAGTGCAACACCCGCCAGATAAAGACTGCCACAGATCAGCACACGTGCAGGCTGCTGCTTGTTCGCATGGGTAGCCAGTGCGCGTAACGCCTGCTCAAGCGTGGGGCCAATCTGGGCCTTGCCGCCTGATGCGTCCACAATAGCCTGCGCGGGCAAGGCCAGATGCTGCTCAGGTTCGCAAATCGCCCACAAATCATCCGCGCACGGCAGGAGCGGGCCTAAAAAGCCAGAGGCATCCTTGGTCTGCTTCATGCCAACCAGCATGTGCAGGGGGCGGTCTTTCCAGCAGGCCAGTTCCTGAGCCAAGGCCGCACCCGCTCCGGGGTTGTGCCCTCCGTCCAGCCAAAGCTCCCACCCGGCAGGCAGCAGGGCTGCCAATCTGCCGTGCAGGCGCTGCATGCGCGCAGGCCACTGTACCTGCCCAATACCCTGCCACGCAGCGCTGGGCACGCTTAGCCCGGACAGGCGCAGGGCCTCTACCGCCAGAGCTGCGTTTTCCATCTGCCACGGACCAGTCAGGGCTGGCATGGGCAGGGTAAGTGTGCCCCGAGCATCGGTCAGGCATAGGCCTGCGGGTTTGTCCGTATTGGGGAGCGGGGCCTGCGGGGCAATGGTCCACTCCACGCCACGGCGGGCCAGCGGCGCCCCTACTGCGTGTGCCTGCTCTTGCAGCACCTGCATGACCTCGGCGGGCTGGGTGCCGGTAACCGCTGGCACGCCGGGTTTGAATATGCCTGCTTTTTCCGCTGCGATCGCCGCCAGCGAATCGCCCAGAAACGCCTCATGATCGCGCGATATGGAGGTAACAATGCACGCTGCGGGGTGGGCAAGCACATTGGTGGCATCGCACCGTCCGCCAAGCCCGACCTCAATAATGGCCAGTTCGGCCGGGTGGCGGGCAAACAGCACAAAGCCTGCGGCTGTCAGCACTTCAAACACGGTAATGGGCGCGCCGTCATTCACGCGCTCGATATGCTCCAGCGTGGCCACCAGTTCGGCCTCGCTCACCAGCTTGCCCGCAATGCGGAACCGCTCGGTCACATCCACCAGATGGGGGGAGGTCATAACATGCACGCGCCAGCCTGCGGCCTCGGCTATGGCGCGCAAGGTGGCACAGGTGCTGCCCTTGCCGTTGGTCCCCGCCACATGAATGATGGGGGGCAACTGCCGCTCCGGGTTGCCCAGACGGGCCAGCAGGGCCTCCAGCCGACCGAGCGAGAGGTCGATCAGAGCGGGGTAGAGGTGGTTCAGCCGTTGCAGAACCTCCCCCGTGCGGCCACTAAATTCGGGCACGGGGCCTGTACCCCCGGTCTGCACCTGACCCACGGAGGGGCTTACTCTGCTGCCGCAGCAGGTGCTGCAACCGGCTTGGGCGGGGGGGCTTTTACATCGGCTGGTGCATGGGTGAGCAGGCCAATCAGGCGCGCAAGGGTTGCGGGCATGTCCTTGCGGGGCACAACCATGTCCAGCATGCCATGCTCGACCAGATATTCGGAACGCTGGAAGCCCTCTGGCAGTTTTTCACGCACCGTGTCCTGAATAACGCGGGGGCCTGCAAAGCCGATAAGGGCGTTGGGTTCGCCAATCTGCACATCACCAAGCATGGCGAAGGAGGCTGTCACCCCACCCGTGGTCGGGTTGGTCAGCACCACAATATAGGGCAGCCCCGCATCACGCAGCATCTGCACCGCAACGGTTGTGCGGGGCATCTGCATCAGGCTGAGAACACCTTCTTGCATGCGCGCACCACCCGATGCGGTAAACACCACCAGCGGGGATTTTTGCAAAATGGCCAGACGGGCAGCAGCCACAAACCGCTCACCAAAAGCCGCACCCATGGTGCCTGCCATAAACTCGAACGCCATAACGCCCACAACAGCGTTGTGCCCGCCTATGGTGCCATGCGCGACCACAAGGGACTCGTCCAGATGGCTTTTGGTGCGGGCGTCCTTGAGGCGGTCGGTATATTTTTTCTGGTCCCGAAAGCCCAGCGGGTCCACGGGGGCCAGCGGCAGCTCAATACGGGTGAACTCGCCGTTGTCAAAGGTCCATGCCAGACGGTCATTCACCAGCACGCGCATATGGTGCCCACAATGGGGGCAGACATTCTGCGCCTTGCGTAATTCCTTGGTCAGAACCATCTGGGAGCACGAATCACAGGTGGTCCACAGGTTATCCGGCACATCACGGCGCAAAAGGCCGCGGATTTTCGGACGGACGTATTCGGTGATCCAGCTCATTTTGAACCCTGTAACTGCACGAGACAAATGGCGCGGACCCTGCGCGCCTGCGTGGTTGCATTACGCGGGCCGCGCCAATCTGCCAAGTGATTATGAAAAAACCAAACCATGGCCGCACGGGCGGGCCTGCCTGAAACAGACCGCGCCCACCCGTGCCTGCATGGTTTTAAAGCGCGCCTTCGACCCATGCCTTAAGCTGGCTTTTGGGCAGTGCGCCAACCTTTGTGTCCACCACCTTGCCATCACGCACCAGCATGAGGGTGGGAATGGAGCGCACACCGTATGTGTTGGGTGTTACGGGGTTGTCATCAATGTTGATCTTGGCAACCGTAACCTTGCCCTGCATGTCCTTGCCAATTTCTTCCAGTGCCGGGCCGATCATTTTGCACGGGCCGCACCATTCCGCCCAGAAATCCACCAGAACAAGACCGGACGCCTTGATGACATCGGCATCAAAGCTGGAATCGCTGACAGCAAGCGTATGTTCACTCATGACCTGTTTCCTTCCTACTGGGTGCAAGGCACCACATACTGTCCTTTTAACAGGTCTGGCAGGGGGCACACAGGGGGCGTTCCCACCAGACCGGGGTTAGCTAACACTTAAGGTGGCCCGCGCCGTGGTCAAGATGCCACGCCACCTTGGAGGTGTGGGGCATGCTGGTCCAGCAGGGTGTCGGGCAGTTGGTCCGCACGGGGCAGTTCGGTCCAGACCAGCACGCACACAACCTGCCTGCCCGGCCACAACCCCTGCAACAACGCGCGGTAGGCCGCCATCTGGCGCAGGTACAGCACCGGGGTCTGCTCCACCGTGCGTGGCGCATGGCGGCCACTTTTATAATCACACACCACAACCCGGTCGGGCATGACACACATACGGTCCACCTGCCCCACAATAACCTGCCCGCCCGCAACACCGGCCAGCCGCTGCTCTGCACGGGCATGGGGGGCAAACAGATCCACCAGTGCGGGCATCCGCAGCACCGCAACAATCTGGCCAGCAAGCTGGGCTGCCTCCTGCGCGGACAGGCCCGATGCCGGGCGGGCCAGCCAGTCCGTGGCAAGCTGCTCCTGTGCAGCAACAGGGTGGTCGGGCAAAAACTGTAACAGGGCATGGACCAGATTACCCTTGCGGAACGCCGCCTCCCGCGCTTTGGCCGGGGTAATGGCCGCCACATCCAGCGGAGAGCGGGCGGGGGGGAGCGGGCCAAGCATGGTATCATCTGGCCTGCTGGGGGCCAGCGGGCGGGCCAGCGGCCCCTCCGCCACAGGCGGCGTGGCGCGCCACAGCGGAGCCTGCCCCACCCAGCCGGGCAACGGGTAGGCGGTGGACTGGTGCGCCGTATGGGCAGGCGGGGGTGCGGGCGGGTCTGTAACCGTGGCCTGCTCCTCCAGCACCAGCACTTTACCCAACCACTCTCCCGCGCTCCATTCCAGCACCTGTGCGCCAGCACGTTCAAACCCCATGCGGCACCGCTCGTACCAGCTTTCAGGCGGGACGGTGCGGCCGGGCTTCCAACCGCAAATGACAAGCCGGTCGGCAGCACGGGTCAGGGCCACGTACAGCAGGCGGTTGTATTCCTCTATCGTCTTTTCCCGCAGGCTCTCATACAGGCTGCGGGTCAGCCCGACCGACAGCGCGTTGCGCGGCACGTACAGGGGCACATCCACCCTGGTCTGCCTGTCCTCCGCCCAGAACAGCCTGTCCTCAAACCGGGGCAGGCCCACCGTGTCGGGCAGAATGACCAGCCGGGCCTGCAACCCCTTGGAGCCATGTGCTGTCATAACCCGCACTGCGTTGCCGCCTGCCTCCGCCTCGCGCTTGACGGTTTCCTGCGAGTGACGGAGCCAGTGCAAAAAGCCCTGCAACGATGGCGGGTGCTGCTCCTGATACCGCAAGGTGGCGGAGAGCAGTTCATCCATGGCTTCGGCCGCTTCCGGCCCCAGCCGCGCCAGCAGGCGCGCACGCCCCCCATGCTGGCCAAGGGCCGCACAGAGCAGTTCATACGGGGTAAGGTAGTCCACCCGGCCAAACAGGGCGTTGAGCATACCCCACGCCTGCGCCCAGTCCGCCTGCTGCGCGTGCCGCTCACGCAGGATGGACCACAGGGGAGCACCGGGCGGGCGGCCTACGGCCAGAGCCATAAGACTGTCATCTGACAGACCACCAAGGGGGGACGTTAGCACGCAGGCCAGTGTCAGGTCGTCCTGAGGGAGCAGAAGGGCCGCGCACAGGGCCATTAAGTCCTGCACCACAAGCTGGTCGGCAAGGCCTGTCCGCACCAGTGTGGCCACGGGAATATTGTGCCCCTTAAGTGCGCGCACCAGCAGCGGCACAAAAGCGGAGCGGCGCGGCACCAGCACCAGCACATCGCCCGGGGTCAGGGGTTTTTGCCCCGGCTGGGGGGGGGCTGCCAGTTCACGCGCAATGGTGGCGGCCAGCGCATCTGCCAGTTTTTGCCGTGGACTCTGGCGGGTGGCGTTTACCGCCACTGGCTCCCACGGGCTTATGCTGTCCTCCGCGCCATCGGCTTCTGCCAGCGGCCAAAGCTCCACGCGCCCCCCCTGCCCGGGGCGGGCGGTAATGTGGCGCATGGGGCGGCCCTGCTCTTCCGCCACACCGCGTGCGGCCTGCGGGTCGGCAAAAACGGCATCAACCAGTTGCAAAACCGGTGCGGTGGAACGGAACGAAACAGTTAGCTCCGGTTCGCGCCATGGCAGGCTGGCCTCTTGCGCGCGCTGTTTGAAGCGGGCGCGCCAGTCCCTGAATTCATCAGGTTGCGCGCCCTGAAACCCGTAGATGGACTGTTTATAGTCCCCCACGGCAAAAACCGTGCGCGGGCCATCTTCTTGTGTGCGTGTGCCTTCCCCTGCAAAAAATTCCGCCGTCAGGTCCCCCGCAATACGCCATTGCTCGGGGGATGTATCCTGCACCTCGTCGAGCAGAAGGTGGTCTATGCCGCCGTCGAGCTTGTACAACACCCATGCCGCCCCCGGTGTACGCAGGAGCGAGAGGGTGCGGTGGATCAGGTCATCATATTCCAGTTGGCCCTGCATGGCCTTGCGCTGGTCAAACATGGTGGCCACGGGGGCTGCCATTGTCAGCAGCGCAACACCCAGACGGGCCAGCTGGCGGGCGTTCATGCCCTCTTCCACCGCCAGTATGCGCTCGGCCTCCCTGAGCAGGGTGTCGGCCAGATCGGTATATTTTTCCGCCAGTTTGGTGGAAAGCAGGCCCCGGCTGCGGGGTTTGCCATCCTTGGTCAGTAGGCCGTTACGCCATACATCCCATTGCGCGGCCCGCTCGGACGGGGGCAGGGCCAGCCAGTCCAGCAGGGTATGCGCGTTTGCCTTGGCGGAGGCCGTACCCTCCTGCGCAATGGCGGACAGGCCAGCCCGCAGTGGGGCTTCGCCCGCAAAACCTGTGCATGCGGCAAGTAAAAAGGCTGCATCGGGCTGTTGCAGGGCAGTTGGGGGTAAACCGAGCACCCGGCACAACAATGCCTGCGCCTGTCCGGGCTGGGTGCTCACCAGGGCACGTGCCGCCTGTGCGCGGGGGGCACGCCGCAAGGCCCCCGCAAGGGCAATAAAGTCCCCAAGGCCCATCTGCCCGGCAAGGGGGGCCACCATGGCGGGGGCCTGCCCGCCCAGAACAGTTTCCACACAGCCTTGCAGGGCTAAAGCGGCATCTGTTTCCTCCATGACCGTAAAATGCGGGTTCATGGAGGCTTCAATCGGGAACCGCCGCAAAAGGGACTGGCAAAACGCATGAATGGTGCCAATACGCATGCCACCGGGCAGGTCCAGTACCTCTGCAAACAGGGCGCGCGCCTTGCGCCGGGTCTGCTCCGTAAGGGGGACGGACAGGGCCTCAAGCTCCCTGTCCAGCCGGGTATCTGGCAGGGTTACCCAACGACCAAGGCGGGTTTGCAGGCGAATGGCCATTTCCGCCGCTGCTGCCTTTGTAAAGGTCAGGCATAAAATACGGGCGGGGTCACTCCCGGGCACCACAGTGCCATCGGCTGCAACCCTTGGCAGCATCAGCCTGAGCAGGCGGTCGATCAGCAGTTTGGTTTTGCCACTCCCCGCCGAAGCCGAGACAAAAACGGATGCCGTCGGGTCGGACGCCATGGCCTGTTGCTGGTTGGCCTGTGCAATGGCCGCGTCCAGAGCACCCTGAGCCGGAGAGAGGGTCATGCATCGGTCTCCGTACGGCCTGTGTTCCACTCCGGCACACGGGCCAGACGGGCGTAGTCGGCAAAGCGTGGTTCCTGCCCCGGATGGGGGTGGGAAAGATAGGGCTGTGTGGGCTGGTCATAAGCACTAATGCGTGCGAGCAGGCTTTGCCATGTCTGTTCGGCCAGATCGGTCAGGCTGGCATGGTCCTTGGTGGCTATGGCCACCTCGCCCCCCGGCTCCGCCCCACCGGTCAACCGCCAGTAGATAAGCCCGCCAATATCGCGCACATCGGGGGCTGCGGCAAAACCGCCACGCAGCAGCATGGCCGCCTCCAGCGGAAGCTGCGGACTCCAGCCCGACACAACATCGCGCGTGGTGGGGAGCATGCCCGTTTTATAGTCCTGCACAATGGCATCTCCGTGTGCGCCAAGCTCCACCCTATCCGCCCGACCAACAAGGCGGAACGGCCCGCCCGGTGCATCGGGCACCAGAACACTGCCTGCAATTTCGGTCAGGATGGCACGCGGCACACCCTGTGTTGCCCGGCGCTGTTCCTCCGCCTGCACAACCCAGCCTGCTATGCGCTCCAGCCGGGGCGCCCACCACGCGTGCAGGGCCGGGCGCAGGGCCTGCTCGGCAAGGCAGGTCTGGAACACGGCCGCCAGTTTGGGCTGTGCGTCCTCCGGCCAGCCCACGCCGTAGGTTTTTACCCAGCGTTCGAGTGCTTCATGCACGATTATGCCGTAATCGGATGCATCTGCCCCTTCCTCCAGCTCGGCCAGAGGCTCAAGCCGCAGAATGTGGCGGGCGTACAGGGCGTAGGGGTCGCGCATCCATGTTTCTATTTCCGTCACACTCAGGCGGCGCGGGCGCAGGGCCACCACAGGCATGGGCCGGGGGGGGGCTACGGGCAGGGCTGGCCCCTCCGGCTGGTCAAGCCTTGCCAGCCACGACAGAACCGGGTGTTCGGGCACAGCCCCCCCCCACCCGGCCAAAAAAGCATCCAACCGGGTTAGCCAGCGGGCGGGCACCACGGGTGCGCCATCACGCCTGCTGGCCGAGGACAGCACAACATGCTCGGCCGCCGCCGCCATGGCAAAAAAGTCGTGTGCCGCCTGCCCCACCGCCTGCTCGGGCGGGGGCAGGCCAACCCGCTTGCGCATGGGCCGGCTCATCCATGGCCCCGCATCGGGGGCGGGGGGCCACACCCCTTCGGACAGGCCACCCAGAATAACGGTTTCCGCCGTTTGCAGCCGCGCCTCAAATAGGCCCCAGATCAACACGCGCGGGTGCAGAGCCTGCGGGTTGCTCCCCCGGCGGGTGGCCACGCGCTCCTGCGCCAGAACTGCGGTTAGCAGGCCGTCCAGCACGGCGGGGGGCTGAGGGGGCAGCACATCGGTTGCCAGCATAAGCTCGCTCAGGCGCGAGGCCAGCAGGCTGCCATCCTCCCCTTTCCACAACCGGGTTGCGGCATCCTCCCCTTCCATGCTGGCCAGACGTTCCAATGTCGCAATCAGGGCCTGCAACAGGTCGGGCACAGCAGCCTTATGGCCCATGCCCGCATCCCCGGCCCGCACGGCACCTTCGGCCTGCTCCCAACCCAGAACGGGGGCAAGGCAGTGGGCCAGCCGCTCCATAAAGGCTGGCAGAGGCTCGGGGCCAAAGGGGCGGTCCGCACTGCCGCCTTCTGCTATGCGCTGGCGATCTTTTTCGCGCCTTGGTTCCAGCCTGTCCCTTACGGCGGCACACAGCCCGGCAAACCCCGGAGCGGGCGATGGCCCACGCAGGACCGCGCGCTCAAGCAGGCGGGCGGAGGCACGGCACACGCCCGGGGCCAGACCACACGCCACCAACGGGTGCTTGAGCACAGACAAAAGGGCCACAGGCGTAAAACGGCTGTCCACCATTTGCGCCACCAGCCGCAGCAGCACCGCCGCTGGCGTGTCTGCCAAGGTGGCCCCCGCACTGTCATCGGCCAGAATGCCCCACCGCTCCAGCTCTGTGGCCACGCGGGCAGCAAGCCCCCGGTCCGGAGTGACCAGCGCCACACGGTGGCCCGGCTGCTCCAGCGTATGGCGCATGATCATGCTGATGGCCACGGCCTCTTCCTGCTGGTCTGCCGCTTCAAACCGGCTGACATTGGCCAGTGCCACCGGCCCCGGCTTTGACCAGTCATCCAGTGCTGCGGCAGGCAGCATAATGCGTGACAGAACAGCCGCACGCTCTGGTTGCCCCCCCTGTGCGTGCCATACCTGCACGTCCTCACGCGCGGTATCGAGTGCGGCTAGCAGGTGGCTCATACCTGCCTGCGGGTGGCTGTCGGGGAGGGCTGCAAATACCTCCGCTGGCATAAGCGTATCCAGCCCCGGCAAAATAACCTTCCCCCCCGGACAGGACAGAATAGCCCGCAGCGCATCGGCCGTGGGGGCCATGGCATGCGTAAACCCTGCTGCCCACAGGCGCGCGGTCTGCCCCTGCTCCCCCATGCTCCGCCACAACCGCGCCTGCGAACCCAAAAGAGCGACCTGCCGCGCTACAGGGTTGATAACCCCTTGGTTATCCAACCATTTTGGCCACTCATCGGTCACGATTTCCAAAAACTGCAAAATGGTTTGCCAGTGCTGGGCGTGGTTTTCCTGCACGGCATCGGGCAGGCGCTCACGCAAGGACACACCCGCCCACTCCGCCTCGTCCATCAGCTCTGCAAGAGCCCCGGCCAGTGGCCATGCCTGATCGAGCGTGGGCCGGGTGCCAAACGCTTTGTCCGCCCGCAAAACAAGCATGGTCAGCATGGCAAGCCGGGTCATGGCGGGCACGGCGGGGGGCAGGGCCAGCGCATCCGCCCCACCACAGGCGGACAAGCCCAGTTCGGTCTCGTCCAGCGCACCAATGGGCATGATACGCGGCAGGAGCATGCTGCGCCCGTCCATCTGCCGCAAAAACGCCTCTGTTAGTGCACGGGCGGCACGGCGGCCGGGTAGAACAATGGTGCCCTCGCCCATGGCCTCGGGGTCATGCCCTGCGGCCTCGATCCAGCGGGCGGCCAACTGGTCCAGAAAAGGCAGGTGTGCCGGAATGGTTGCAAGCGTCATGCCCCGCCCTCCGGATGTGTGGCCTGTTGCGTGGGCAGCCGCCCGGCCCAGCCAGACAACGTGGCGCGGCGGGTGCCATCAGGGGCGACATCGAGCGTAATATGCAAGGCGTCCTGTGGGGCCATGTCCTCCAGCCGTTCGGGCCATTCCACCACCATCACGCCCTCGCACGCATCATCCCACCCCAGCTCGTCCAGCTCATCGGGGCTGCCCAGCCGCCACAGGTCAAAATGGTAAACCGGGGCTACGGGCGCATCATAGGCCTGCACCAGCGTGTAGGTTGGGCTGGGCACCTCCAATGCCGGGTCCATGCAGATACTGCGCAGAAAAGCCCGTGCGAACACGCTTTTGCCCGCCCCGAGCGGACCAGACAGCAAAATGGCGTCCCCCGGATGTGCAAGCCCTGCAAGCATGCGGGCCAGTTGTGCCGTGTCGGCCTCGGTTTTTAGCAACATGACCGCTTGTGGCTCCCGCTCCATGGTGGACACCTGCGCGTGCCAGAGGTCCAGACCTGTCCCTTTATTCATATCAGGCTGAAAGCGGGAAGAGTGAAGCACTGAATTTGTAAATTTTTTACCAACCCGTAATTTGTTAGGAAATAATCAAACTTATTTGAACTTATACCGTTATATCGCAAAAAAATTACTTTATAATACTTTATTGTTTATGGTTTTTTAAAAACAGTCCTGTATAGATATGGTTAAAGGTACAAACCTTTTCCCCGGATATGCCGCATCAAGCCATACTTTGATCACATATCTGTTATGACCCAAACTATAAAAATTATATGAATTTGTGTTTATTTTTTCAGAAAAACACGTAAAGGTATCAACCATGCCAACAAATACAACCTCAAGGTGTATAACCCTTTTTGCAGCTATGTGAGGCCAGTCATGCGCATCCTGTTTGCCGAGGACAAATTTACCTCCAGCCGCGCCATTCTCTCCGCCCTGAAAAAAGCAGGTTTTGCGGCCGATCTGGCCCGGTCGGGGCAGAACGCCATAGAATTACTGCGTAATTATGATTATGGGCTCGCCATTATCACCATGACCCTGGCGGACATGGATGGATATACCATTCTCAACACGCTCCGAACGCTCAAGGTCACAACGCCCGTTATCATTCTTTCCAACATTGATACGCCCGCAGCCAAGATCCGGGCCTTTGCACTGGGTGCGGATGACTATCTGGCCGAACCGTTTGAAACCGCCGAACTGATCGCCCGCGCACAGGCCATTCTGCGCCGCTCCAACGGATACGCCCACCCCATTGCTCAGGTTGGGGCACTGACCCTGCACCTGAACAACCATACGGTTACCGTGGAAGACCGCCCCATCCACCTGACCGGCAAGGAATTTGCCATTCTGGAACTGCTTGTGCTGCGCAAAGGCATTGCCCAGACCAAGGAGACATTCCTTAACCACCTGTACGGTGGCCGGGATGAACCCGATATCAAGATTATTGATGTGTTTGTCTGCAAACTCCGCAAAAAGCTGCAAACCGTTGGGGCGGAAGACCTTATCGCCACCGTATGGGGCCGGGGTTACATCCTGCACGACCCGCAAGCCCTGCCAGTGCCCCCTCCCCTGCTTGCACTGTCCCAGATGCCAGCACACGCCCAGCCTGCACTGCTCCAAGCCGTGGGGGACTAAACGTTACACCTTTGCTGCCAAACGATCCGGCTTTTTACTAACCACCCGTTTTTCAGGCCCGAACTGCAGGGTACCAGGCATGGGTATGCCACAATGGCCCAGCCCCCTTGCCCAGTTCCGGCGCCTGCAAGATAGCCTCCTGCACATACCGGCATGATTGCCTGACCGCTTCTGGCAAACCCAGCCCCTGTGCAAGGGTTGTGGCCACCGCACTGGCCAGCGTACACCCCGTGCCATGCGTATGCCGGGTTGCAATACGCCGCCCTGCAATTTCACACACACCCGATGCATCTAGCAGCACATCCACAAGATGCTCCCCCGCCATATGCCCGCCCTTGAGCAGCACAGCAGCCCCCGTGCGCTGGTGCAGCCACAGGGCTGCGGCCTTCATGTCCTCCACCGTATGAATGGACAGGCCTGTCAGTTTTTCCGCCTCTGGCAGGTTGGGGGTTATCAGTGTGGCAAGGGGCAGAAGCGTTGTGTGCAGGCAGGCCACAGCGTCTTCCGTTAGTAAGGCTGCCCCCCCTTTGGCCACCATAACCGGGTCCACCACCACAATAAGTCCGGGTTGGTGGTGGCGGATTGTGGCTATTTCGGCGGCAACCACCTGTGTTTGCGCCACACCGCCCAACATGCCGGTTTTTATGGCGTCCACCCCAATATCGTCCACAACGCAGCGAATCTGCTCACGAATAAACGGGGGGGGCACAGGCAAGATACCCTGCACACCCAGTGTGTTCTGTGCGGTCAGGGCGGTTATGGCGGTCATGGCGTACCCGCCAAGGGCTGTAATGGCCTTGATATCAGCCTGAATGCCCGCCCCACCCCCGGAGTCGCTCCCTGCTATGGACAGAATTCTGGGGCGCAAGGGGGCGGCATGGGTCATACGGGGCACTCTCTCTCTTGTTCTCAGGCTGGCAGAATCGCTTTTTCCAGCACGGCGCACATCTGGCTGACCGCGTTCTCCACAAGTGCTGCATCTTCGGCCTCGGCCATAACGCGCACAAGGGGTTCGGTGCCACTGCGCCGCAGCAGCAGGCGGCCATGGCCTGCCAGCGTGCGCTCCACCTCGTGCTGGCGCTGGCGCACCTCGTCGGTATCCAGCGGGCAGGCCCCTGCGTAGCGGACATTGCGCAGTTTTTGCGGGAAAGGCTGAAAAAGGCGGCAGACCTCGCTGGCGGGGCGTCCGGACTCCACCAGCACAGCCAGAATCTGCAAGGCCGCAATCAGGCCATCACCCGTGGTGGCAAAGTCGGTCAGCACCATATGGCCCGACTGTTCGCCCCCCACATTAACGCCCCGCTCGCGCATACGCTCGACCACATGGCGGTCACCTACGGCGGTGCGCTCAAGCCCTACGCCCATTTTTTCCAAAAACCGCTCAAGCCCCATGTTGGACATAACCGTGGCCACCACGGCATTGCCCACCAGACGCCCTTCCGCAGCCCAAGAGCGGGCAATGAGTGCAAGGATCTGGTCCCCATCAATCAGTTGCCCGGTTTCATCGGCAATCAGCACCCGGTCCGCGTCGCCATCAAGGGCGATGCCAATATCTGCGCCATGCTGCACCACCGCCTTGCACAGCGCATCGGGATGGGTGGAACCGCACTGTTCGTTAATGTTGACACCATTGGGTTCACACCCGATGCGAATGACCTCCGCCCCCAACTCCCACAGTGCCGTGGGGGCCACGCGGTAGGCCGAGCCATTGGCGCAGTCGATCACAATTTTCATGCCATCAAGGCGCAATTTCCGTGGGAAGGAGGATTTTGCACTCTCGATATACCGCCCCGCCGCATCATTCAGGCGCGAGGCACGGCCAATCTGGGCGGGGTCGGCCATATCCGCATGCAGGTCTGTCACCATCAGGTTTTCTATGGTGCGCTCATCCTGATCGGAGAGTTTGAAGCCATCGGGGCCGAACAGCTTGATCCCGTTATCACCAAACGGATTGTGGGAGGCAGAAATCATGACCCCCAGATCGGCCCGCAGGGAACGGGTAAGCAGGGCAATGGCGGGTGTGGGCAGCGGCCCCACCAGCGTTACGTCCATGCCCGCAGACAAAAAGCCCGAGACCAGAGCGCTCTCAATCATATAGCCGGACAGTCTGGTATCCTTGCCCAGCAGAACGCAGTGCCGGTGGTCCCCGCGGCGGAAGTGCAGGCCCGCGGCCTGCCCCAGCTTTTGGGCTATTTCCACCGTCATGGGGGCAATATTGGCGGTGCCACGAATACCGTCTGTACCGAAAAATCGCTTCATAATACTCATTCCATTCCGCTATCGGCAATGGACCTGAATACTCTGGCCGTTGCTGGCGGAAACTCCTGTCCTGTCCTGCTGATCTTTCCTAAAACGGTTTTGGGTTGGAAGAAACCGTGTTCAGGCCACAAAATATATTTTTGGCACGCTGTGTGGTCATCCATTCCGCACGCCCTGCCATACCTGCACCCCCTGAGCCATGCTGGCCACATTGTGTACGCGCAGCAACGGGTTGCCAAACGGCATGGCCATAAGGGAGGCGGCCACCGTGCCGCTGTCGCGCTGTGCGGGGTCACTCACCCCCGTGAGTGCGCCAATCATGCGCTTGCGCGAGAGGGCGAACACAACGCGGCAACCCAGATTGGCCAGCAGCAGCACCCTGCGCAGCAGAACAACATTCTGCTCATGGGTCTTGGCAAAGCCAAACCCCGGATCAACCATCAGCCGTTCGCGGGCAATGCCTGCGGCCACAGCCGCCTCCACCCTTTGCCCCAGTTCACGCACAACATCGCAGGCCACATCGGCATAATGGGTATGCTCCCCCATGGTCTGGGGGGTGCCGCGCATGTGCATGAGCACAACGCCGCAGCTTTTGCCCGCCAGCAGGGGCATGGCCGCCGGGTCATGCCCAAGGGCGGACACATCGTTAATAACCTGCACGCCCAAAGCCAGTGCGCGCTCCATAACCAGACTGTTACGCGTATCAACCGAAAGCGGCATGTCCGGCAGGCTCTGGCGTAGACCTTGCAACACCGGGCCAACCCGCTCCCACTCCTGCTGGGGGGACACAACGGCTGCACCGGGGCGCGTGCTCTCCCCCCCAATATCAAGCACGCCCGCACCATCACGCGCCATCTGCCCGGCAGCCTGCACGGCATGGCCCACATTAAAATGCTGCCCCGCACAACTGAAGCTGTCCGGTGTTGTGTTGAGTATACCCATGACCAGAGGCCCCGGCGGCAGCCCCGCATCCGACACGGGGGACACAAGGCGGTCCAATACGGGCAGCCATGTCTGCGGCACCGCACTGACGGGCATGGGGCCAGCAACCGTGGCCCCATCAATCAGCCGCACGGTTGTAAAGGCTGCATGCCCGTTGTGGAGGGGCAGCGCCACACCTTGGCCGATAGCCTCCTGCGCCACCTGCCCGAACAGCAGCCCCATGGGTTCCACCAGTCTGCGCCACATAATCTTTACCCCCCGCATGGCCTGCACCATGCAAAAAGGCGGCACCGGAGTGCCGCCTTGATCTGCTTTAATCTTATCTTACAGCCGCACCTTAGCCGGGCTGGGGTGCAGGAACCACGCCACCATCTTCGGCCGTGCCGGAGGGGGCATCCCCCGCAACCTGCGGCACGGATGCACGGCGGTTAACCGGGCCATCCTCTGCTTCCTCGTGGCGTTCAATCGGCTGGCCACGCATGATCTGGCGGATGTCTTCACCCGTCAGGGTTTCATATTCCAGCAGGGCTTCGGCCAGACGGTGCAGTTCATCCACATGGTCGTGCAGGTAGTTGCGCGCCTGCACATAGGCCTCGTCAATCAGGCGTTTGACTTCCATGTCAATGTCACGCGCTGTCTGTTCGGAGAAGTTGCGTGCTGCACCAAAAAAGCTGTTGCCCTGATCTTCGTCCGCATAGGCGATCATGCCCAGCTTGTCGCTCATGCCCCACTCGGTCACCATGCTGCGGGCAACACGGGTGGCCATTTTAATGTCGCCCATGGCGCCGTTGCAGATGTTGTCCTTGCCGTAAACAACCTCTTCGGCAACACGCCCGCCCATGGCCACAACCAGATGGGCAATGGCGTTCATCTTGCTCATGGACAGCCGGTCGTCTTCTGGCAGACGCATGACCATGCCCAACGCCCGCCCACGCGGAATGATGGTGGCTTTGTGAATAGGTTCGCTCTCTGGCACCAGCACGGCGGTAATGGCGTGCCCGGCCTCGTGGTAGGCTGTGCGCTTTTTCTCGTCATCACTCATGACAAGGGAGCGGCGCTCAACGCCCATCAGCACCTTGTCCTTGGCATCTTCAAACTCACGCATGGACACGGTGCGCCGCCCAAGGCGTGCGGCGGACAGGGCTGCCTCGTTCACCAGATTGGCAAGGTCCGCACCGGAAAAGCCGGGGGTGCCACGGGCAATAATGCGCGGGTCCACATCGGACGCCAGCGGCACCTTGCGCATATGCACCCGCAGGATTTTTTCACGCCCGCTTACATCGGGGTTGGGCACCACCACCTGCCGGTCAAACCGGCCGGGACGCAGCAATGCGGGGTCCAGCACGTCGGGGCGGTTGGTGGCGGCAATCAGGATCACGCCCTCATTGCTTTCAAACCCATCCATTTCCACCAGCATCTGGTTCAGGGTCTGTTCGCGCTCATCGTTACCGCCGCCCATGCCCGCACCACGATGGCGGCCAACGGCGTCGATTTCGTCAATGAAGATAATGCACGGTGCGGATTTTTTACCCTGTTCGAACATATCCCGCACACGGGAAGCACCAACACCGACAAACATTTCCACAAAGTCGGACCCGGAGATGGTGAAGAAAGGCACATTGGCCTCACCCGCAATGGCGCGGGCCAGCAGGGTCTTACCCGTGCCGGGGGGGCCAACCAGCAGCACACCTTTGGGGATTTTGCCGCCCAGCCGCGTGAACTTCTGCGGGTCCTTGAGGAAATCCACAATTTCCTGCAACTCGCCCTTGGCTTCATCAATCCCGGCCACGTCTTCAAACGTTACGCGGCCATGCTTTTCGGTCAGCATCTTGGCGCGGGACTTGCCAAAGCCCATGGCCCGGCCACCGGCCCCCTGCATCTGCCGCATCATGAACAGCCATGCCGCGACCAGCAGAATAATGGGCAGGGAGTTGAGGAAGTAGCGCAGCAGCGGGCTACCATCCTGCTCAAGCGGCTTGGCCACAACCTCCACCCCTTTGCCCACCATGCGCGAGACAAGGGAGGGGTCCAGAGGAGCATAGGTCTCAAACGCGGTGCCGTCGGTCAGCGTACCGGAAATATTGTGGTTCTGCATGACAACAGACCGGACATGCCCCGAATCAATATCGGCCACAAAATCGGAATATGCCAGTTGCTGGGCGGCATGCTGCGCCGTGCCCGGCTGGAACATGTTCACCAGTAACAGCAGCAGCAGGATAATGCTGACCCAAAGCGCCAGATTGCGACCTAAATTGTTCATCTTGCCCGAGTGTCCATACTTCTAGTGCGTAAAGCGCCGGAGTGTCCTGCCATTTTGCCCAGCGCTCGGGAAAAAAAGCAACCTTTGCTCTTATAAATGGGATGCCCGGACCATTTTCCTAGCCCACAGGTCCCACATAGTCCTTGTCGTGTACTTTTTTGCACCCGTACACACCTGCCCCGGTTACGGGAACGGGCGGTCTGAACTCAAAAAAAGCGCCAGCCCACTCCTGCGTGCGGCACCAGCCCAGATGCGGCACGGCCACCACCTGCCCCTGCCACCACAAGGCGGGCAGTGCGGCACAGAATAGGGCGGGCCACCCGGCACGGGCCTTGCGCTCCAGCCCGTAACCCGCAGCCCCCACATATACGCCCCAATGTGGCAGGGCAGAAGGGGCGCGCAGCACAAAGCGGCCATCCCACACAACGCCGGGGCTTGCTGCCACAGGCGCGCCAACCCCCGCCTGCTCACGAATGACAAACCACTCATCGCGCCATCTGGCAAGCCGGGTGCCCGCCAGAGTGCCCCCACCCTGCGCACGGCACAACCGCGCAACGGCGGCAGGGGATGGCGGGTAAGGCTGCGCGCCCACACTCCTAATAACAGCCGAGAGCACACAAGGCTCTGGCAGAGCCGGTCCCAGCCGGACCCACCCATGGGGGAAAAACGCGCACGCCCGTGCGAGTGTGACAGCCAGCGCCCTATCACGCGCCATGCGCGCGAACCCCGCATCCATAGCAAGGCACCAGAATTGTTCGGACAGGCCACTCTCCCCCAAGGCCATGCGTACGCGCACACGCTCTGCACGCAGGTCGGTGTTGGAGGGGTCATCCACCCAAGCCAGCCCGGCACTGCGCAACGTATTGCGTAATGCCGCGCGTGAGACCCCAAGCAGGGGCCGCACAAGCCGCACATCAGGCGTGTTGGTAATCCAGCCCATGGCCGCAAGACCATCTGGCCCACTGCCCGCGTGGGAGCGCATCCATGCTGTTTCCGCCTGATCATCGGCCTGATGGCCCAACAGCAGGTCCACGCAGCCCTCACGCTGGCAAACCTGCGCCATGCGGGCATAGCGGGCCTTGCGCGCACGCGCGGCCATGGCGGGGCCTTTGGCCAGATCTGTCAGGGTAATCAGGCGTGCTGGCACATCCATTGCGTGCAGCCGCTCCAGCGTAAGGCGGGCCTCGGCTGCGGATTCGGGGCGCAGGCCGTGGTCCACCACAAGGGCCAGCAAATTTGCGCGCCAGCGCCGCGCCAGCCACGCAAGGGCCAGACTGTCCCCCCCGCCCGAGACAGCAAGGGCAACAGGGGCCTGCCCCCGTGCGTCCGGGCTCCAGGGGCCAAGGCTGTCCAGTACGGTGGCAAACCAGTTAGGAGGGACCGGCTGGTCGGAAAAAACCGGCCGCCGGGCAAAACAGACCGAAATACGCCTACCCCCCCCAACGCAGGGGCATGGGGTGGCGCATTAGTTGCAACCACCCTTACGGCCATAAATTTCCGCCGCATGGGTCACGCGGGCCGCAGGGGACGGAAATTCGGTATTCAGCTTGCCCAGTGCCTCACACGCGGATTTTTTATCCCCCAGCGCCAGCAAGGCCGCAGTCACACCCAGCAGCGCATCGGGCGCACGGGCACTTTTGGGGGACTGGCGGTACGCATCATAATACGCCACGGCGGACTGGCGGTACTGCTTCTGCCCTGCAAGGGACTGTGCGAGCAGGAACTGGGCATCCACCCGGAATGCTCCCTTGGCACTTTTAAGCGCTGCCTCGGCATTGTCATGCGCGGTATCGTAATCACGCTTCTGCAAGGCGGCCTTGCCAGCACTCAGCAGGGCGTCGGGCGTGTTGGGGCGCGCCGCAGGCTCTGCAGCCGCGGCCGGAGCCGCAGCCCCACCACCCGCACCGGCCTGTGCCGCAAACTGGCTGTCTGCGACCTGCTTGGACAGGGCTGCCGTTTTTTGCTGGAGGTCGTTGGTCAGCTGGTCAATTTCGCCACGCATGTCGCGCTGCTGCTGCTCAAGCGTGCTCACACGCTCCAGCAACTGCGACACCAGGTCCCCACTGGCAGCGGAGGAGCGGCCCGATGTGGCCGAAGGGGGCGGCAGCGCCCCGCCATCACTCTGGGAGGACTGCATCTGGCCCATGCTCTCCTTGAGTGCGAGAATCTGGTTTTGAAGGGCAATGCCTTCCCGGCTGGTCACATCCTGCGCATGGCCTGCGGGGCTTACTGTGCCCATAAGTGCTACGGCCAGCCCCGACAGCACCAGACCATGACGAACAACGCGTACTGCTTTAACCCGGGAGTTCATTGGAACCTCATCCCATCCATAAGAAACGGGCAAGAATTCCATCATTCCCCCCAACAAAACAAGACACGAAATACAAAACAGGCCGGGCTTTATGAGCCCGGCCTGTTCCGTTTGATCAGTCAGATTTCAGAAAAGTCTGAAAACCTTACTTCACAGCCGTAATAGCGTTACGGTTCTGTGCCCATGCTTCTTCGGTGTCGCCCAGAGCGGTGGGGCGGT
>JBDNSL010000024.1:0-29529 GCA_047719095.1 Acetobacter sp. | reverse complement strand
CCCCCTGAATACAGAACTGGATGCACATGGCCCCCACCCCAAGCCAGAACACGGAGTGCGGCAATGTCCATAACGGCAGAAGTGGCAGGGTCAGGGCTGCGGCAACAGCAATGGCGTATTGCCGCCCAATACGCTGGGACAGCACGCCAAACACCACCCCACCGGCAATGGCGGCCAGATTGTACAGCACCGCAAGGGAAGTAATGGAGGTAGGCGGCACATGCCGCTCAAGGGCCAGGAACACCTTGGGGTACAGGTCCTGCGAACCGTGGCTCATAAAATTAAAAGCCGCCATAAGGGCTACCGCAAACACGCATAGCGCCATGTTCTGGCGGGCCACCTCCAGCATACCGGGCTGGCGCACAGCCCCTGCCCCCTGTGCCTGACGGGCCAGCCAGTCCGGGCTTTCGGGCACACGCAGCCAGATGTAAATGGCCGACACAACCGCCCCGCCCCCCAGCACAAACAGCCCACGCCAACCCAGCACCGGCAAAAGTAGGAACAAGAGCGAGGCCAGCAGATACCCCGCCGGATAACCCGCCTGCAAAATACCCGACGCAGTGCCCCGCCATGAAGGGGGCACACTCTCCATAATAAGCGAGGTGCCCACCCCCCATTCCCCGCCAAGGGCTATGCCAAACAGCGCGCGCAGAACCAGAAAAACCGTAAGCGTTGGCGCAAAGGCCGACAGCACCTCAATAAGCGAGTAAATGGTGATTGTGCCAATCAGCACCGGCTTGCGGCCATAGGCATCTGCGGCGCGCCCACACACAAACGCGCCTATGGGGCGGGTGACAAGGGTGAGTGTGGGGGCCAGCAGCACCACCTCCAGCGAGGTGGAAAAACTGTGTGCGACATTATCGAGCGTGAACAGGACAATAAAAAAATCGCATGCATCAAGCATCCACCCCAAAAACGAGGCAGCCACAACATGCCGCGCCGTTGCGCGGTCTGGAGCGGGGAGAGCACTGGCGGCCATGGGGGAGACTCCTGCTTGCCGGTTCTCCACCTTGTCGCACGCCCCCCGGCACCTCCGCCATGCGCCCGTCATCACGAATACGCCAGTCCTCCGTGGCCTAGCCTGTGGCGTGGTCCGCGCAGCCTGCCAGCATGGTGGCCACAACCGGCCAGCCCACCGTGCCCTGCGGGTCCAGCCTGCCCAAAACTGCCAGCATGGCCCGTGCATCCTCCGCCCTGTGGTCACGCAGGGCAATAAACGCCAGCGCCTTGAGCGTGTACAACGCAAAACGCTCCGGCCCGGCATGGCCCCCACAGGCCGCAGACCACTGCTGCCAGTTTGCACTCCAGCCCGCCTGCTGCGCGGCCTCGGCCAGCCCTGCCTCCGCCACAGCGCGGGCCTGCGCCATTTTATGCTGATAGGCCAGCACCTTATACAGGCACAAATATGGGGGCAGCGCCGTGCGATCCAGCGCATGCGCCTGCCAGAACAGGGCCTCCGCCGCGGCCCGGTCCTGCCTGTGGGCCAGCACGCCCTTTTGCAACAGCGCATCCACCTGAGGTGGCAGCACCCCAAAATCTATTCCTTCAAAAACAGCCCCTGCGGAAGACAACATTCCTCTGGTTCCCCCAACCCCACGCCACCCCGGACATGGCCAGAACCACGGGGGCACACGCGCCCCAATGGCGCGGACGTGAAAAGGAACATCACGCACAAATCGTTCCAAACATGCTGCCTTGCACACACGCCAGCCATGATGACTTTCGCGTTGACCGAAGCCTGCGTGAACTTGCTTAATAAACACCGGTAATACTGATTTTATTCAGGTATTATCAGCAGTTTTTAAAACACAGATTTAAAGAGGCTTCTCATGTCTAAATGGACGGGCTTATGGCGCGTGGCCGGGCAGGACGGCAAGGAAAACCGGATTGTCGTGCTGAACGGCGACGTGGAGGACGAAATTGATGAAAAAGATTACGTCCTGAACAAGATACAGCCCCCTGTTGAAGATCTGGAATGGCGGAAAAAGTAGGGTTTCCGCCATTTGACGGACGTGGATGTTCCAAATCGGACACAAGGGGGGGGAATATCCACACCATCCGTCTGGCCAGTGTGCCGGACCCGGCCCTGATCTGCCGGGTCCGGCCGTTTGGCATACACGCAGGCCCATACAGCAAAAGGGCCGGAGCGTTACCACCCCGACCCTTCCGGTCTTGCCGCGCTTAGCAAGATTTCATGCGTGCTGGCCCACCACGTTTTAGGCTCTGGCCTGCACTGCCTCTGCCTGCCCGAACACCATCTGCCCCCACACCCGCTCACGCAGCATAGGCACGATGGACTGATCGCTCAGGGCGGACAGATCACCCAGTTCATTCGTATCGCCACTTGCAAGCTTACGCAACAGGCGGCGCACGATTTTGCCCGAGCGCGTGCGCGGCAGGTCGGGCACCAGATACACAGCTTCTGGCGCGGCATACCGCCCGATCAACTGCACCACCAGACGGCTTATGCCCTCCTCGTCCAGCCCGGCGGTTACGTCCTTGCGCGGGATGGCAAACACCACCAGCGCCTGCCCCTTGACCGGGTGGTCCACACCAACGGCTGCACATTCCACAATCCTGTGGTCTGCCCCCAGTGCGTCCTCCACCTCCGCAGTGCCAAGGCGGTGGCCTGCAATGTTGATCACATCGTCCATGCGCCCGGTTATCCAGTAGTATCCGTCCTCATCACGCCGGGCGCCATCGCCTGTAAAATACAGGCCCGGAGCCATGGCAAAATACGTCTGGCAAAAACGCGCGTGGTCCCCCCAGATGGTGCGCGCCTGACCGGGCCATGAGCGGGTGATGCACAGCGCACCTTCTGCCGCACCCTGCTCCACCCGGCCACGCTGGTCGAGCACGGCCATTTCCACCCCCGGCAGGGGCATGGTGGCCGAACCGGGTTTGAGCGACTGCACACCCGGTATGGGGCCAAGCACAACGCCTGCCGTTTCGGTCTGCCACCATGTATCGGCCACGGGGCAGCGTTTTTTGCCCACCACATCATGGTACCACAACCAGGCATCGGGGCTTATAGGCTCGCCCGCCACACCCAGCAGACGCAGGGAGCCAAGGTTTCGGCTGTTCACCACATCATCCCCCTCGGCCATCATCGCACGTACGGCTGTGGGGGCGGTAAAGAACATGCTCACCTTGTAGTCATCTATCAGGTCCAACCAGCGGCCGGGCCGGGGGTGGGTTGGCAGACTGTCCGAGATCATGGTGGTGCCACCATTGGCCAGCGGGCCATACACTACGGATGTGTGCCCCGTAATCCACGCAACATCGGCCGTGCACCACAGCACGTCTCCCTGCTGGTGGGTGTACACCATGCCCATGGTGTAGGCGGCCCACACCATGTACCCCCCCGTTGCATGCACAACCGCCTTGGGCTTGCCCGTACTGCCCGAGGTGTAGAGCATGAACAGGGGGTCCTCCGCACGCATGACGGCGGGCACAAAATCCACCTCGAAATTATCTACAAAATCATGAAAATCGTAATCCCGACCGGGCAGCATCGGCACGGCTTCCTCAGACGTACGCACGACCAGCACGGAATGCACGCCACTGTTGCCCCCCGCCTTGCGCAGGGCCTCGTCCATGCTCTGTTTGTAGGCCACGGGTTTGCTGCCCCGCCACGCCATGTTGGCGGTAATAACGGCCACAGCCCCGCTATCCACCAGACGTTCGGCAATGCCCTCGGCCGAGAACCCGCCAAACAGCACCACATGCACAGCCCCAATGCGCGCACACGCCAGCATGGACACAACCGCCTCCGCCACCATGGGCAGGCAGATGGCAACCCTATGCCCTTTTTCCACCCCCAGATGGGTTAAGGCATTGGCAAGGCGGCATACGCGCTCGTGCAGGTCCTTGTAGGTCAGGTTTTCGGAGCGGCCATGCCCCTCGCGCTGGCTGATCAGGGCGACCTGATCGCCCCGCTCTGTCAGGTGGCGGTCTATGCAGCAGACCGAGGCATTTAACGTGCCATCGGCAAACCAGCTTATGGACACGTCTTTTTCAAAACTGCCCGCAAAGCCCAGCGTGGGTTTGGAGCACCAGTGGATGCGCCGCGCCTGTTGCAGCCAGAAGCCGTCCGGGTCACGCTTTGCGTGTTCGCGCATGGCCTGCAACTGCTCTGGCGTCATAATGGCCGGGTAATGCGGGTAGTTGCGCGCGGGTATGGTGGTGTGGTCCGTCATGGTCTTGTATCCCCTGTTTTTGTTGTTTGTGTGGGACAGAAGTCTGCGGTGCTCAGGCGGCGTTGCGGTCGGGCTGGCCTATATGGGGCAGAACGGTGGCCACAATGCCTGCATCGAGCGTTTCGTAATCATAATAGCGGAGGGTTCTGTAAAGTTCCTCGCGGGTTTGCATCCGCTCCAGCATGGCCTGTGTGCCACCCGTGCGCGCAATGGTAGCAAACAGGTCCGCCTGCGCCTTGTTGGCGGCCCGCAGGGAGCTAACCGGCCATATGACCATGCTGTAGCCCATGGCCTCGAACTCATTGGCCGTAAAATAGGGAGAGCGGCCAAACTCGGTCATGTTGGCAAGCAGGGGCACATCGGGCAGGCGGCGCGCAAATTCCCTGAACATCTCTTCCGATATCAGGGCTTCGGGGAAAATGGCATCGGCCCCGGCCTCGTAATACAGCCGCGCACGGGCTACCGCGCCATCCAGCCCTTCCGAGCCTGCGGCATCTGTGCGGGCAATGACCACCATATCGCGCCGGGCACGGGCGGCGGCAGCCACCTTTTGCGCCATCTCCTGTGGGGATACGAGCTTTTTGTCATTCAGGTGGCCGCATTTTTTGGGCAGGATCTGGTCCTCTATGTGTACGGCTGCGGCCCCCGCCTCCTCAAACGCGCGGACCATGTTCATCACATTCAGGGTTTCGCCGTAGCCTGTATCACCGTCCACCAGAACGGGCAGGCCCGTAGCGCGTACCACCTGACGAATGAAAAAACACACCTCGTCTATGGTAATAATGCCAAGGTCGGGCAGGCCCATGCTTGCGGTCATGGCGGCCCCCGACAGGTAGAGTGCCCCAAACCCGCAATCGCGCGCCTGCAGGGCCGCCTGGCCGTTATGGGCACCGGGTATTTGCATAATACCCTTTTGGTGCATCATGCTTTTAAAACGCTGGCCCGCAGGGGTTGCGGGCAGGTCCTTGCCTACCAGATAGGTCATGCTGCGTACTCCAGTCCATCGCGTTCACGCAAAGGCATAAGCGGGCGTGCATCCGGCCCTGTATAGTTGGCCGAAGGGCGGATGATTTTTCCATCCGCGCGCTGCTCCATAATATGCGCGCACCAGCCCGTAACGCGGGCCATGACAAAAACAGGGGTGAACATGGGCGTGGGAACCCCCATGGCGTTGTAGGAAACAGCACTGAACCAATCGAGATTGGGGAACATGCGCTTCTGTTCCGCCATAACCCGCTCTATGCGCTCGGCCACGGTGTAGAGCCGCATGGTGCCGTTACGGCGCGAAAGCTCCCTTGCCGTTTCCTTTATAATCTCGTTCCTTGGGTCAGCCAGTGTGTACACCGGGTGGCCAAAGCCGATAATCACCTCTTTGGCCTCCAGCCTGCGGCGGATGTCCGCCTCGGCCTCGTCCGCTGTGTGGTAGCGTTGCTGGATATCCAGCGCCACCTCGTTGGCACCGCCATGTTTGGGGCCGCGCAAGGCCCCAATGGCCGCAGTTACGGCGGAATACATGTCCGAGCCTGTGCCCGCCACCACACGCGCGGCAAAGGTGGAGGCATTAAATTCATGCTCGGCATACAATATGAGCGAGGTATGCATGGCCTGCACCCAGTCCTCCGGCGGGGCATGGCCGTGCAGCAGATGCAAAAAATGCCCGCCCACACTGCTGTCATCCGTCCGGGTTTCTATCCGCCGCCCGTGGTTGGAGTAGTGGTACCAGTAGAGCAACATGGAGGCGGTGGAGGCTACCAGCCTGTCCGCTATCTCGCGAGCACCGGCTGTTGGGCAATCGCTCCGCTCGGGCAGGGCGCACCCCAGAACAGACACCGCCGTACGCAGCACATCCATCGGGTGGGTGGAGGCAGGCAGGCGCTCCAGTGCTGCGCGCACAATATCGGGCATATCGCGCAGGCTGCTCAGGTGGCGTTTGTACCCCTCCAGCTCCGCCGTGTTGGGCAGGTAGCCGTGGATAAGCAGGTAGGACACCTCCTCAAACGTGCAGGCGCGGGCTAGGTCTTTTATATCATACCCACGGTAGTGCAGGTCGTTGCCACTGTGGCCGACCGTGCTCAGGGCCGTATTGCCCGCCACAGTGCCGGACAGGGCGACGGATTTTTTGGGTTTTGTGCGGTGCAGTTCGGTGTGCATGGTCCTTGCTCCCCTGCCTTGGTTTTTGTGTCTGTGGTTTTCAGGACGTAAGGGCTGCGGTCTGCTGGGCACTTTTGGCCCCCGCGCCAGACTGGCCAAAGTTAAAAATGCCTTCCACACGGTTCAGATGCATGTCCTGCGGGGGAATGTGCAGCTCAAGCTGGTGGAGCTCCCCTGCCCCCAGTTCGGGCAGGCGCTGGACCGCGGCCAGAAAGCGCTCCACCTCGGCAGGGGCGACAATGCCTTGCGACAGGGTGCGGAACTTTTGAATATAGTCCGCACGCTGCCACGGCGTTGCCCCCAGTGTGTGGGCGTTGGCCACAGCCAGTTCGTCCGCCAGAACGGTGCCGTTTTTCATGCGGATGACAATGCGCCCGCCAAAGGCTTTTTTATCGGGGTCACTTTCGTGGTAGCGTTGTGTCCACTCGGGTTTTTCAATCGTGTGGATTTTTTTCCACAATTTTACCGTATCGGGCCTGCGCGCACGCTCTGGTTCGTACGAGCGCACGTGGTGCCAGCTTCCATCCTGCAAGGCCACAGCCACAATATACATAATGGAGTGGTCCAGTGTTTCCCGCGTGGCTTGTGGGTCAAACTTCTGCGGGTCGTTGGAGCCGGTGCCAATAACGTAGTGGGTGTGGTGGCTGGTTTCGATCAGCACATCCTCCACGTCCTCCCAGTTGCTGATTTTTTTACCCATGCGAAAGGCAAGGTCAATCAGCGCCTGACTTTGGTATTCTGCCGAATGTTCCTTGGTAAAGGAGGACAGAATAGCCCGCTTTGGCTCCCCCATACCCGGCAGGGGCACGGTGTAGTGCGCGTCCCTGCCATCAAGCATCCACGCTATTACGCCATCTTCACCTTCGTAAATGGGGGTGGGGGATGTCTCTCCCAGCATGGCGCGATCGACCGATTCCACAGCCATTTTTCCCGCATGGGCGGGGGCATACGCCTTCCATGACGAAATTTCGCCCTTGCGGCTCTGGCGCGTGGCGGTGCTAACATGCAGCGCCTGCCCGATAGCCTGATAAATAACCGAAGGCGGCAGGCGCAACAGCGTGCCAATGCCTGCGGCAACAGATGGGCCAAGGTGGGCCACATGGTCGATCTTGTGTTTGTGCAGGCATATGGCGCGGGCCAGATCGATCTGGATTTCGTACCCCGTGGCAATGCCGCGGATCAGGTCCGCCCCACTGCGGTTGCACTGCTGGGCCACCGCCAGAATACCGGGAATATTATCCCCCGGATGGGAGTATTCGGCCGCCAGAAACGTGTCATGGTAGTCCAGTTCGCGCACGGCGGTGCCATTGGCCCATGCCGCCCACTCCGCATGCACACGCACGTCCGCCCCCATGCCAAACACCGTGGCCCCACCGGGCCTGCGGTGGGCTAGTGCCTCGCTGCGCGCACTCATGACCGAATGACGGTTGACCGAGGCCATGGCCACAGCGGCATTGTCTATCATGCGGTTGATGATCATGTCGGCCACAGCGGGTTCCACCGCAACCGGATCGGCTGCGACCTGTGCAATTTTCCATGCAAGCTGGTCCGCGCGGTTCAGGCGTTCACTCTCGGGATGTACGCGCACTTCATGATTTTGCATTGTTCCGGCCCTTGCAATCTTGTGATCTGGAGAAACAGTTGCAGACTGTTGCGTAAAGCAGCAGAGGAATAAGAGTAAAAAGAAGCGAAGGAATTCGCGTCCGTTGCAAAGTCTGTGAAGGTTGCCAAGCATGCCCAGAACCAAAACCAAGCTGTTTGCTGGCAACAGGCTCCGCCAGCTCCGCCAGCGTGAAGGTATGACACAGGCCGTACTGGCGGAGTGTGTGGGCGTATCGCTCAGCTATCTTAACCAGATGGAGCGTAACCATCGCCCCCTGCCCGACCACCTTCTGCAAAGTCTGTGCGAACGGTTTGCCCTGAGCCCCGCATGGTTTGCCGACACGCGAGAAGCCCATGCCGTGCAGGCGCTGCGCGAGACCATGGCCGACCCGATTTTTAAAACTTCTCCGTTACAACTCGTCAAAATGGCGGAAGCGGCCCGCCAGAGCCCCGAACTGTGCGAGGCATTTTTAACGCTCTACCGTGCATACACGTTTGAGCAGGAGCGGCACGCCCATGCCCCCTTGGCCAGCATGCCCCCGCTTGAACCTTACGAAGCGGTTGGTAACTGGGTGCAGGACCATAACAACTATTTTCATGAACTTGATTGTGCTGCCGAGGAATTTTACGAACGCCTCATCAGCACGGATACATCGCTGGACACAGCTCTTGCCAGACACCTGCGCAACCAGCACGGGCTGGGTATCACCCATAATACGGACATGCAGGAGCGTGGGCTGGTCTGGCGGATTGACCGGCATAAACATCAGATCCAGCTCCCCCATAACCAGCCGCCGGAAAGCACGCTGTTTTTTCTGGCCCAGATTATAGGCCAGTTGGAACATACCCGTCTTATGACAGACATTTTGCGCCGCGAAGGCCCAAAAGAGCGTAATGCGCAGGAACTCGCACGGGTGTATCTGGGCAATTATTTTGCTGGCGCACTCATCCTGCCCTATACGCGCTTCCTGCATAAGGCCCAGAGCATGCGGTATGATGTGGACGACCTGCGCCGCCACTTTGGCGTCAGCTTCGAGCAGGTAAGCCACCGCCTGAGCACCATGCAGCGCTTTGGCGCGGAAGGTATTCCGTTCTATTTTCTTAAACTGGATATTGCTGGCAATATTCTTAAAAGTTTTTCGGCCAACCGTTTTTCTCAGGCACGCTTTGGTGGCCCCTGCCCGTTGTGGAACGTGTTCCGCGCCTTTGCAACACCGGGGCAGATTCAGGTTCAGCTTTCGCAGACCACCGATGATTCCATTTACCTGAATGTCGCACGTACCGTCGGGCGGGAAGGACTGAGCTACGCCGACCGCCCCCGCCAGATTGCCATTGTTCTGGGCTGCACCATAGCCGATGCGGCAAAAACCGTTTACGCCTCAGGGCTTGATCTGGCGGACCACACGCTGGTTGTGCCTATTGGGCCAGGGTGCCGGGCCTGCGGGCGGGAACTGTGCAGCCACCGCTCGCTCCCGGTTTCCGGCAGGGTGCTGGATACGGGCAGCAATGCGCGTGGGGTTGTCCCCTACAGAGCCGTGCCCGAACACTAAAAAACCCGCTCAGGGAGCGGGTCTGGTGCTGGTAGGGCAAGGGGGAGGAGGAGAAGAAAGAACCTTCCGGACTGACCGGGGATGCAAAACAGCCCGGAAGTTTAGGGGGGATAGTTTTTTACGGTAGTCACGACAACCACAGATTGTCGCGGTGATGCCCCTTGCCCCACCAGCAGAAACGCCTTCATCACCGCGACAAGATGATAATAAGAACGATTCTCATTAAAGCGCAAGCAAAAAAAACAGGAGGCAGCGTTTTTTTTACGCTGCCTCCTGCCTGTAAGCCTTAACCCTTTAGTTTTAAAGGTTTTTTAGTGTGCTGCTGCCGGGGCAGACTCTGCTGCGGGGGCTGCTGCTGCCGGAGCTGTAGGGGCTGCGGGGGTGGTTGCAGCACTCGGCGCGGGAACAACAGCAGCCGGGGCGGAAGCAGGAGCAGGAGCAGGAGCAGGAGCAGCAACGGACGCTGTTTTGCTACCCTGCGCCACAGCCTTGCCTTTGGCCGGGGCTGCCGCATTGGCGGGCTGGTCTATAAAATCGTCCGAGACAAACACAATGCTGTCAAGCAACTGGTCCAGCGCTTCCTTGGCCTGCGCGGCCTGTCGGCCTTCGGTCAGCACGCGCGCACGGTACAGGGTGCTTTTGGTCTGTTCCAGCGGGGCAAGGGCGATAATAAAGTCCGCATCCTCGCCCACAACCTGCAAGCTCTGCTGGGCCTGCGTGTTCTGCCCGGCCTTGAGCGCCTGATTGGCCTGCTGGGCTGCCGTTTTTTTGGCCGGGGCCAGTGTTTCGGTCACAATGAACTCACCACCAACCGGGATCCACGTAATTGCCCCGGTTGTGGGTTTATGGGTGGCCGAAGCGGGGTGCTGGGGGGCTGGCTGTAGCTGATCTTCCGCTGCAAAAAACCGCCGGTTATCTTTTTGTGCGGCCACAAAGCGCTTTTGCGCATCATAAATGGGGGGGATGGCCGCATCCGTTTTGCCCTGCGCCAGCAGGTCGCGCGCAACCAGCACGTCCTGTATGGCTTTCTGCCCATCCACAGAAAGGTGGTGCAGCGCACGCCCGGCCTTGAACTTTTCCCAGTCTGTATGAATGACGCCAGCATGGGCTACGGAGGCGCTGACCATAAGAGCGGCCACTGCCGCCAGAGATGCCTTAAAACGCATGAAACAATCCTGACTGAAAATGTTGAACACTGTGAGTATAGGGATTCAATCTCAATATCTGGTTAGTAAATTGTGTTTCTCAAGGTGTGATGCACATAAACAACCAGCATTAAAAAATTTATTATTTTTTGGAACCTTGCTGAATACAGAACAGAAATCTCAAACCACCCAACCATTACGCAACACAGCCATGCTGTAAAAACAGGCAGGTTCTCTCTGGCATGCAGGCCAGCGCACCTATGCTGGCCCCAGCACGCGCCACCGGCCCCAAAACCTGCCCCGGCAGCCCCTGCACACCGCATGATTTTCCCCCTCCCTAACGCGCAAAAACCCTCTTTACGTCAGATTCGTCCACAGATTCTGCGGATGCTCCGGTGCATAAGCCTGTGGATAATGTGTACAGGTGATGTGAATCGCACGACCTCGCCACCACAGCACACCCGCCCCCCACCTGCACGACAGGACAGGTGGGGGGCCCATGCGCCTCTTTGTCATTCAACTGTCACACTCTGGCAGGCATGCGCTTGCTACATGCCTGCCAATCAACCACACTGGCGGGACAGAGGGTTCGATTGTTAGATAACACAGAGGCATGCAGCATTTGGCTGGCCACCCATATTCTCCCGCATGAAGGCCATATCCGCTCATGGCTGCGCCGCTACGGCGATATTGAGGCGGATGACATTATCCACGAGGCCTACGTGGTTATCGCGCAGGCGGACTGGTCGGCTGTTACCAACCCGCGCGCCTATTTTGCCTCGGTCTGCCGCAACCTTGTCATGCAGCACTACAAACGCGCACGTGTGGTGCAGGTAACAAGCCTTGCCCTTATGCAGGCCGATACCATGGCCGACAGCACCCCCTCGGCCGAGCAGGTGGTGCATGCACGGCAGGAAATCCGCTTTTTGGAAAAAGCCATTGCAAAACTCCCAGCCCGGTGCAGGGATATTTTTATCCTGCGCAGGGCGCGCTGCCTTATCCAGAAGGAATGCGCGGAGCAATTGAATATTTCTGAAAATATAGTAGAAAAACAGCTTGCTCGCGCACTTGTTTTCCTTTCCAACACATATTCGGAATCAGACAGGGAGATGACCGTTGATGAGGAGAGACGCCCGCGTCTCGCCCACTCTCGCAAACGCCACCCCTGACGAGGCGGCGGCAGGATGGACGGCCCGACTGGACAAAGGCCCCCTGACCACAGGCGAACAGCAGGCACTACACCACTGGCTTGAGCAGGATATACGACACAAGGGAGCCTTCCTGCGTGCAAAGGCCATATGGCATGCAAGCGGCAGGCTGGCAGCACTGGAAGGCCCAAAAGCGCCCGCCATTGCCCACCCGACCACTCTGCCCGCACTCCCCCGCCGCCGCTTTTTTGCAGCCGCAGCCGCAGCCGTAGCACTGCTGGCCACACCCAAGCGGCAGGGCAAGGCCAACAGCCTTTATACCACCGCCAATGCGGTTTCCGCCCCGCTCAACACGGCGTTTGGCACCATTACACTGGATTGCTACTCCAGCCTTAAAATGGGGCTGGAGACCAACCGGCTGGTAAGCGGGCGCTGCTGTGTGCTGGGCCGGACGGGCATGGTCATGAAGGCGGGCGACCTTATTTTTATCCCTCAGGGCCGTCTGCTGCTTTCGTGCACACCCACGCAGGTTATGGCTACGGCCATGTCCGGCACAGTGCGCCTACGCAGGCACCACTCCGATGAATGGTGGACCCTGCGTGCAGGTGCCCAGATTACCCTGCGCGGGAACTCCCCACCCGAAATACGCAGCCTCCCCCCCGAGGAACTGGACGCCCAGAACGCATGGACCCTTGGCAGGCTGGAAGTCCATGACGAGAGCATGGCCAGCATTGCCAGCACGTTCAACCGCTACAACCTCCGGCAGATCCATGTTTCCCCTGCTTTGGCCAACCGCCGCCTGACAGGCGTTTTCAGCCTGAACCAGCCCGAGGCCCTTGCCACCGCAGCACGGAGCATACTGGGCGCCAGACTGAGTGAAAACACGCAAACACTCCTGCTGTACTAGGCTTTTGGGGATGCACTAAAACGGTTCCCCTCTGTCTTATTTGTGTAACAAAAAAAACCGGCGGAAAAGACATCGGTTTTGACTCTTAGCGGTATGTTCGTCACAAGCAGGGCAACTACCGTGCAGTCTTTTACCTTCCGCTTTTCCTCCCTTTCCCTTGCCCTTTGTGGCGCCTCTCTTTTGTCTGTCTCCCACGCTCTGGCAACCCCGGTGCAGTTTGCCATTCCCGCAGGGCCACTCAACCAGACAGTGGTCACCTTCAGCCGCCAGTCCGGCCAGCAGGTCGCACTGGACAGCACATTGGCCACCAAAGCCACCTCCACCCCGGTTTATGGCACCATGGAGCCAGATGCCGCACTGGACCACCTGCTACAGGGCACGGGCCTGAACGTGGATGCGCGGCAAAAAAACATGCTGATCCTGCGTAAAGCTCCCACAACGCCCAGCAAAGCCGCAGCCCATGCCGCCTTGAAAAAAGAGGCGGCCACGGATGAACATATTACGGTTCTGGGCCGCGCCATGCGCCTCTCCCCCGCCGTTGTGCCGCTGGACATTACGGAGCCTACATCGCGCATTCAAAGCAACTTCATCAACAACAACATCATCCCGCTGGCCAGCGTGGATGACATTATCAAGTTCCAGCCCAGCATATGGACCCAGAACCCCAACGGGCCGGGCATGGGCAAGGCAGAAACCATGAGCCTGCGTGGTTTTCAGGACGGGCAGTACAACATGACATATGACGGCATCCCTTTTGGGGATTCGTCGGACCTGCACCACACGACATCCTCTTTGTTTATCTCGCACTTTCTGGGCGAGGCACAGATTGACCGTGGCCCCGGCACTGCCTCCACCATTGGCAACGCCACCTTTGGCGGCACAGTGGGGTTC
Source organism: Acetobacter sp. (assembly GCA_047719095.1). Lineage (GTDB taxonomy): Bacteria > Pseudomonadota > Alphaproteobacteria > Acetobacterales > Acetobacteraceae > Acetobacter. The sequence continues at coordinate 15,936 of JBDNSL010000024.1, read as the reverse complement.
CGTTCCAAAACACCGCCCAGCAAGGCCGGGGTGCAGCTTTATGGCACCTATGGCAGCTTTAACACCCGTGCAGGGGGGCTGGAACTGGACAGCGGCAACACACGTTTTGGCAAGGCCGTGCTGGATATGCAGCACGAGGAAACGGACGGCTACCTGACCAATTCCTACGAAAAACGCTCCAACATTATGTTCAAGGACGAAATCAAGCTCGCGCAGGATACGAGCCTGACAATCCAGACGACGTATAACAAGGAATGGCAGTACACAACGCAGGGTGCCACACTGGCCGAATACGACAAAAGCGGAAAAAACTACGGCCTGTGCACTGACCCGAGCAGACAGTGCTATTATGGCTACAACCCCAGCACCTACACGTCGGACTTTAGCTATATTGCGCTCAAAACCCGCCTGAACAACTGGCTGAGCCTGCAAAACTCCGTTTACACAACAGGGTTTGAGCATGAATACACGGAATCCACGGATGCAAGCGAAACCTCGCTCGCAGCCAACGGGGTAACCTTCTATAACGCCGCGGGTAAAAAAGTTGCTACATACGCCAACGACATTCCCGGAAAATACGCAGATGCCCACTTCCGCAACTATGGGGACACGCTCAACCTGACCGCCAAAACCCATTATGTGGATGTGCAGCTTGGTGTCTGGGCCGATGTGCAAAAGGACAGGCGCGTAAGCTACGCGGTGGACCTTTCCAAAGGGGCCATGCCCGTTCCGGGCAAGACGGGTAGTGCGTACAGCTACAATATTTCGGACACAAACACCACGCTCCAGCCATTTCTGGAACTGGACCTACACCCCCTGCCGGGCATGACCATAAAGCCCGGTGTCAAATACTCCTACTTCCATCGTGACTATGATGCGGCGCTGAACAAATCCACCAAAAAACCGCTGGATGCCACACAGACTTTTACCTCATGGCAGCCGTCCATTGCCATCAACCAGCGCCTTATGTCGCAGTGGAGCGCATACGCACAGGTTGCACGGGGCTTTCTGGCTCCCCCCATTTCCGTTTTTCAGGTTGGCAATGTGGGAAGTGTCAAACCCGAGACAACCATGAACTATCAGGTCGGCTCTGTTTACCGCGATAAAAAATGGATGCTGGCGGCAGACGCCTATTACATCAATTTTTCCAACTACATTGCCGCCGCCCAGATTAACGTGCCCAGCGTTGGCAACACCACCACCTACGTTAACAGTGGGGGGGCCATTTACAAGGGGCTGGAGCTGGAGGCGCAATACGTTATTGGCTATGGCCTGTCCATTTACGGCAACTACAGCGTGAACAGCGCCAAATACAAGCACACACAGGTGCATGTTGCCTCCAGCCCCAACATGCTGGCCTCCTTTGGTCTTTTGTATGAAAACGAAAAAGGGGCGTATTTTTCCATTATTGGCAAATACGTTGGCAAGCACTGGGGGCTGGACAGCACAACCAATTCGGCTGGCAACACCCAGTTTGCCAACCAGTATAAAATTGGCAGCAACACAACGGCCGACCTTGCCATGGGCTGGCGTATCCATAATATTGGCAGCGTTTTCCGCGAAATTACGCCAAGCCTGAAAATTGGCAACCTGTTCAACAACCGTTCGGTCACCAACTTTGCGGGGAACCAGAATTATGATGGTTCCGCCCTTTACTGGCGTAATCCCGGACGCAGCGTGTTCTTTAACCTTGCGGTGACCATGCCATGAGACATCTTGCATTCTTCTGCGCCCTGTTTGTGGCCACACCCGCCCTTGCGGCCCCTGCGCCAACGTCCCCCGCCATGCCCTCCGCCATACAGGAGGAGGGCGTGCTGGAACGGGTGGTGCTTTTGGCCCGCCACGGCATTCGCAGCCCCACCAAAGCCCCCGAGGTTCTGCAAGAGCAGACCGGCCACACATGGGCAGCATGGCCCGTGGCCCCGGGGGAGCTAACGGACCACGGCAAACGCGCACTGGCCCAGATGGTGGGCATGGTGCGCCAGCATTACACGCAGGCGGGCCTGCTGCCTCAGGCAGGCTGCCCCAAACCGGGTAGCCTTGCCATCTGGTCGGACGCCAAGGACCACCGCACGCGTGAGAGCGGGGGCATATGGGCCGAGCATCTGGCCCCCACCTGCGGCCTGCATGCTGCCTCCCTGCCCGATGGGCAGGAGGACCCCATTTTTGCAGGCTCCCCCGCCCCCCTGAGCACACAGGACCAAACTGCAATCACGCGTGAGTTCGCCCAGCGCGCACGCACCGTGCCCCCAGAAGTTGCACAGGGGATAAACACCTTGCAGGCCATGCTGGCCCCCACCGCCTGCACCACCGACCAACCCCATTGCCTGCGCGCACAGGCAAGCACTCTGGCATGGAAAAAAGGTAAACCCCACCTGGAGGGCGGCGTGGCAACCGGGGGCACGGCTGCGGAAAATCTTTTGCTCGAATACACCCAAGGCATGCCCGCACAGGCCGAACCCTTTGGCCAGCACGCCCCCGCCCCCCTGATCGGGCAGGTCTTTCCCCTTCATACCTACGAAAGCTGGCTTATCCGCCGCCTGCCCACGCTGGCAGCCCACAAGGGTGCCCCCATGGACCAGACCGTACGCAACGCTCTGGCTGGCAAACCAGTCGCGGGCCTGCCCCCCATAACGGAGCAGACCAAGCTGGTTGTGCTGTCTGGGCATGACACCAATCTGGACATACTGGCCACACTCTACGGGCTGGAGTGGTCCTTTGCCGACCAGCCCGACCCCACAGCCCCCGATACAACGCTGGCCTTTGAGCTATGGCGCACACCCCACGGACCCCATGTTACGGTGCGCCTGTTCCATCAGGGGCTTGAAGCACTCCGTACGTTAACACCCCCCAACCCTGCGACAGACATGCAGGTTATAGCCCGCGGCCCATCCCTTGGGGCCTTGCAGCCTGCAAGCCCTGCCCACTAGGGCAGGCAGCCACCACAGGGGGCGCATCAGGCATGGTCGGGCGTTTGCAAACGCCCGACCACACCCCATATTTCCATCATGACCACTGCATGCAACACCGCCGGGGCCGGGCAGCACCCCCCCGAACTCCTGCGCCAGCGCCGCATGGCCCTGCTCCTTGTCCGGCTACCGGATAAAACGCGGGGCTGGCTGTTCTGGCTGCGCGAACCCGAGCAGAAATGGCTGCGCCTGCCCGCCGGTACCCTGCTGATTGTGGGGGGGCTGTTCTCTTTCCTGCCCGTGCTGGGGTTATGGATGCTCCCCTTGGGGGTTGCCCTGCTGGCCGAAGACTTTGCCCTGTGCCGCAAGGCCTGCGCGCAGATGCTGGACTGGACAACCCGGCGCAAACCCCACTGGCTTGGCATAAAACCCGATGAGACGGAGGAGGACGCCTACCTCCGCATCCGCCCCCTGCTGCCCACAAACCACCGCGCGGACGTGGCCTGATACGTAAGGTTCGTGGACCGGCCTGCGTGCGCGCCGCGCACGTACGGGTTAACGCGGGTATGGTCTGCCCTTATGGCCCAAGGGCTGCACCTAAGCGGGGGTGCTGCTACAGCTCGGCCCACTGGCGCATGAGGTTATGGTAGGTGGCTGTCAGCCCCAGCACGGCGGGGTGGTCATCTGGCAGGGTTTTGCGCGTTTCCATAATGGACTGGTCAAACTGGTACAGCAAAGCGCGCTGCGTATCCTCGCGGATCATGGATTGTGTCCAGAAAAAAGAGGCCCAGCGACTGCCCCGCGTAATAGGGCTGACCGCGTGCAGGCTGGTGGAGGGGTACACCACCATATCCCCCGCAGGCAGCTTAACGCGCTGCTGGCCGTAAGTGTCCTGAATAACCAGTTCGCCCCCATCGTACTCATCCGGCCCACTAAGGAACAGGGTGGAGGAGACATCCGTACGTAGCCTGAACCCCGTGCCCGGCACCGGGCGAATTGCGTTATCCACGTGCATGTCAAACTGCATGCCCGCATCGTAGCGGTTGAACAGGGGCGGATAAACCCGCAGCGGAAGGGCGGCACTGTGGAACATGGGGTTGCGCCCCAGTGCCTGCAAAATCTGGTCGCCCAGATGCTTGGCCACGTCGCTGCCTTGAGGGATCTGGAGGTTATACTTGGCCTTGGCGGACTGCTCGCCCGCTGTCACCTTGCCGTCCACCCAGTTCTGCTGCTCCAGAATATGGCGAAAACGCGCAACGTCTTCCGGGCTTAGAACATTGGGAATGTGGACCAGCATGACAGGTGTGCTCCTTGGTTGAACGGGCTGGCCGGTTATAGAAGATTTTGAGAATGATTATCAAATACAAAATAGCGGTCCACACCACCTTCCCCAAAGATGCGCGCCCCTTGCATCCCCACCAGTACAGTATACATTCACCATCCAGCGCGGCAGACTGATCACCCCCCTGCCCGTTGGACGTGAAAAGCAAAAACCATGCCATAAATCAGCAGGGGGCACAGGTTACCCCACAATACCCACAAAGACCGCGTGGTTGTGATATGCATAAATACCGCAGGCCGTGCTTTGTATTCTAGTCACGCTTGGTATTATACTCCTGCGCTCATCATCTGATATGGTTCTTGTCCCACGTTTTCAGCACTTCGTAGCGAATCATATTTTATATAGTTCTATCAAAGGGTTCCGTTAACATATGTCTCCCGCATTCCTGACCTTGTCTCCCCTTAACCAGATGAAAGAGACAATTAACGAAACCCCGGCCCATATCCGGCAGATCCTGCGGACCGTGGTGGTGGAATACGGGCCACACTGCGTAAACCTGTTTTACACGGCCCTTTTCCGCCATGAACGCGCAGCCATTTTTTTGGAGAAGGAAATCGTTGAGGTTAAAATGCGGCCTCAACTGCTATCTTGGATCCAGAGCCTGTTTTCCACCGAGGCCGAGCAGGCCGAAGAACTGAGCGAACTGCAATGCCGGGTTGGCGCAGTCCATGCCCAGCTGGAAATTCCGACCGATATTGTCGTGTACGGAATGTATATTATAAAACAGGCACTTATTGAGGGTATTCGGGCCACAACACCCAACAAGGATGATGTGATTGACGCCATCATCTACCTGAACACCATGATGGATTTTGCCTTCAAGTTCATGATCAAGGCGTATGACATCAACTTCCGCAAAAAGGTTGAAAGTGACGAGGCCTTCCGCCTTGTCTCTCTGGGGCACAATATTTCCTACGAGAAGGAAACCCAGATCAGCACTTTTTCGAGCTGGAGCACGCAGGCTTTTTTCTGTCTGTGCAAGGGCCATGCGCAGGACCTGCCCACCATTGCAGAATCCGAGTTTGGTCTGTGGCTGACCCACAAGGGCATGAGCCTGTTCAAAGGCACGCATGAAGCCATTGAAATCCAGAACAAAGTGCGTGACCTGGATGCCAAGATTACAGCCATTCACCAAAGCGGGATTATTCCGCCAGAATTTGCAACCGAACTCCACAAATCCATTACCAACCTGACCTTTTTGATCGGGCGTGTGTTCCGCCATCTGGAGGAAGTGGAAAACGGGCGTGACCCGCTGACCAAGGTTTTCAACCGCCGGTTCCTTGATGTGGTCATCCAGAACGAGATTACCTTTGCCTTAACGCACGAAAAACCGTTCAGTCTGGTTATTCTCGACATTGACCACTTCAAAAAAATCAATGACCGGTTTGGCCATCTGGTGGGCGATGAAGTGCTGTGTTTTGTGGCAGAAATTATTGCAGCCAACGTCCGCGCCAACGACTTTATCTTCCGCTATGGCGGGGAAGAATTCCTGATCGTGCTGACCGAAACCACAGTGGCGGACGGGCTGGCCTGTGCCGAGCGTATCCGCCGCGCACTGGCCGAACAGCCGCTCACGCTCTCTTCAAACGATCAGGTCCATGTCACCCTTTCTGGCGGTGTGACATCCTTTGAAGGCGAGACAAACAGCCGCCTGCTGATCCATCAGGCCGATGAGGCGCTCTACAAAGCCAAGAACAACGGACGCAACCGTATTGTAACCACGCACCACACACCCTAAAAAACCGTAATAGATTACGAATAAATCAGCAAAACAGACTGTAATGCCCCCTGATAACACGGGGGGCATGGTGGGGATGGCAGCATCCCGGCCGCAGCATATATTTATACAACACCTTGATTTTTAAAGGTTTTATAAACCCACATTCCCACATATGCCTTGCCGCTTGGCTGCATTTCTGTTTGGGCATTGCAACAAGTGCAGTGCAGCAAAGCCATGTTTTATTGGTAATATTTTTTTTTCTGAGTTTACGTTCAATTTTATTGATTATAAAATCACCCAACGAAAACTAAATAAATTATAATCAATTTCCACGAGTAACCTATGTATGCCTGACTGTACCATCGCCTCCACATGGGACGCCGGAACGCTTCCCCCACCCTCGCTCCCTCATAAGGAGTTCATCCGGGGTGTGAGCAATATCCAGAACGGGCATGGTCGTCGCGTTGGGTTACTGGCAGTGCGCATCAACCAGCTTGCAGGGCTTGGGCTTGACCCGGACATTATCCAGCTTGCGGGGGAACTGCATGACACGGGCAAGGTGCTGACCGGGCAGGAAATCCTGCACGCGCCCCGCCCGCTCACCCCCGAAGAAAAAAACGTTATCCGCAAGCACCCCCTGCTTGGGCTGGGCGTACTGCAATGGTACGAACACGACTTCCCGCGTGAGGTCATGGATGCAGCCCTGCTCCACCATGAACGGTGGGATGGCACAGGCTACCCACTGGGCCTGAAGGGCCAGAACATTCCGCTCTGGGTGCAGGTTATCTCTGTGGCCGACACCATAGATGCCTGCCTGTCCAAGCGGAATTACAAGCACTCATGGGCGCCTGAGGCGGTCAGAAAGATTTTGCAGCAGGAAGCCGGGCGGGCGTTTGAACCCAAACTGGCCATTTTGTGTGCAAGCCATATGGACGACCTGCTGGCAATCTGGACGGCGGACTACGCACTAGAGGTTGCGGGGAACACGCTCCCCACCCTGCACCCGAACTAACCCCTGTTGCGGCCGTAGCCGCAACCTTGGCGGCATACCCCGGTGCTTCAGGCTGTTACGTCCTGCAAAACGGTAAAGCCCTCAAACACGGGCGGGCCTGCGGTCAGGGGTTTGGCCTGCCCCGCACCTGCATGGGCCTGACGGAACTGCTCGGACTGGGTCCAGCCCACAAACGCATCATGCGATGCCCAGACAGTGTGGGAGGCATAAAGCCGGTAGCCGTCTTTTTCGGGGCCTTGCAGGAACTGGAAGCTGATAAAGCCGGGCACAGTTTGTAACAGAACCTCCCGGTCCAGCCAGCGCCGCTGGAATGCATCCTCGTTTTCAGGGGCGACCAGAAAACGGTTCATGGCAATATACTGGGGCATGGTGTGTTCTTCCCTCCTGCATGGCATGGCGGCTGACACGGCCTTGCCCCCGGCCCAAACAGGCAGGGCAGACTGTGCGGCCTACCCGACCCTGCGCCCAAACGCCCCACCCAGCAACACAAAAACCGCCCCAACCAAGCTGTGGCCTAAGCTGTGTGCCGGGTACGGGTGGTGTGCAGCATAAGCCCCACAACCAGAACAAACGCCCCAAACATAAAGCTGCTGCTTACGCTCAGGCTGGCGCTGATGGCCCCCTTATACGCCTGTATCACCTGTTCATGCGTGGTGGGGGAAAGCCCGCCAAGGGCTGCCATGCCTTTTTGCAAAAAGGTGCCAACGTCCATATCAACCGCCACAGCGTGCAAGGCGCGTTGCAAGGTATACGCCATGACACCACCAGACAGTGCAACCCCAAGTGCCCCACCCAACGAGCGGATAAAAGACATCATGGCTGTGGCAATACCCAGAGTGTTCCCCGGCACGGCGTTCTGGATCATCACTGTGGCATTGGGCATGCCAATACCCATGCCCACACCAAGGCAGCCCATGCTGAGCAAAAAATACAATGGTTGCACACCGTGGCGCGCACACAGGGCCAGCAGGCTGAGGGACACAAATTCAATCCCCACACCAATGGACAGCAACAGGGCGTAACGCTGCGTTCTAGAGGCGACATACCCGCCCAGAATGGAGCTGACCATCATGGTGCCAACCTGGGGCAGCATCATCAGCCCCGAAAACGCGGGGCTTTGCCCCAGCACAAGCTGGTAATAAAGGGGCAGAAAAACCATAGACCCCATCATGGCAAAAGACATGATACCCGTGGCCGTAACACAGACCGAAAAGCTGGCAATACGCAGCAGGCCAAGGCTGACCAGTGGTTCGGGCGCACGCCGCTCCTGCACAATAAATGCGCCAAAAAACGCCACACTCCCCCCAAGGAGCAAAAGCGTAAGGGGGGATGACCACGCAAGCGACGTACCGGCGGCGTTAAACAGCAGCAAAAACCCCGCAGTCGCTACACTCAGCAGCACAGCGCCCACATAATCTATCCGCGGTCTGCCCTGCGCGCCCCCTGCGGGCAGGTTAAGCAGGACCAGTGCCAGTGCAAGCAGGCCCACGGGCAGGTTAACCCAGAACACCCAGCGCCACGACAGCGCACTGGTCAGCACCCCGCCCAAAAAAGGCCCCGCCACACTGCTTACGGCAAAAGCCCCCGTAAACAGCCCTTGGTAGCGCCCACGCTGGCTGGGGGTAACCATATCGCCCACAACTGTCTGGGAGAGGGTCATCAGCCCTCCGGCCCCTACCCCCTGCAAGCCCCGGAACACAATAAGCTGCCACATGCTCTGTGCAACGCCGCACAAAAGAGACGCCAGCACAAAAACACCAATACTGACCCCCAGCAAAGGCCGCCTGCCAAACATGTCCGAGAGTTTGCCATACAGGGGGGTGGCAATGGTGGAGGTCAGCATAAAGGCCGTAACCACCCACGACATGCGCGCAAGCCCGCCAAGGTCGCTCACAATAGTGGGCAACGCGGTGGAGACAATGCTCTGGTCCAGTGCCCCCAGAACCATGGTCAGGATAAGCCCTGCAAAAACAAAAGCCCGTCTTGCGGGCGTATAGGCAAAAGCTGGCGGTGTAGCGGCTGGTGTGGCTGGCAAGGGGGTTATCCTGTCTGCTCAATCCATGGGAATGGAACGCGCAACAGCGTACAGGGCTGGTGCGGCATAAACCCGCAACACCCCCGCACGCTCCTTGCACGCCCCCAAGGGAAGGATGGTCAGCCTTACGGCGCCATCGCCTCCAGATTCTGCACGGCGGCGTCGGCTTGGCCCATAACCCAGTAGCCCGATGCCCGGACCCACTGGGTGGGTACGCAACGCACATCCAGCAGGTAGTCCCGCACGGCTCTGGCCACATGGGCCTCAGCCCCGACCCAGACAAATGTGCCCACCGCAATAGGGATCTGGCCGAGTGCTGCCACAATGGTCTGTGCCTGATCGGCCAGTTCCAGCGGGCGGTGTACCCAGTACGCGTTGTGGGTGGCAGCCGTGGCAAACACCTGTTCGTCCTCCACTTCCGGCACGGCCACAACGGTTGTCACGCGGACCTGCGCGGGCAGGGCCTCCACCCTGCGGCCAATGGCGGGCAAGGCGGTTTCGTCCCCCACAAGCAGCCAGTGGGCTACATCGCCCGTGATCACGCGCGAACCTTTAGGCCCGCCAATGTCGAGCGTATCCCCCACATGGGCGGTACGCGCCCATGTGGCGGCCGGGCCTGCGTGGTGGTCCACAAAGTCCAGCACCAGTGTGGCGGTTGCGGGGTTGTACTGGCGGGGGGTGTAGTCCCTGCGCAGTTCCACGCCATCCGCTCCGGGGAGAAAGATTTTTATGTGGTCGTCGGCAGACACACTGGCAAAGTCCGCCAGTTCCGCCCCGCTGAGCGTAATACGGATCATATGCGGGCTTAGGCGTTCCACGGCCGCCACGCTCAGGCGGCGTCTTTGCAGTGGATGGCGTACAAGCTCTATTGTCGGGGCCGTGGGCCAAACCTGTGCAGAACCGGGCGTTTGCATGCCTGTCTGTATCCTTGATCGGGAGAAAATGGGGTGCCCTGCGCCTTGGGGCAGCAGAACCCGAATGAAGGCTCAGTCCTGCCCTATGGCGCGCGCGGCCTCGTCCAGCAGGGCGGCTATTTTATCGGCTTCCTGCGGGTCCAGCCCGCCATTACGCAGCTTCAGGCGCAGGGCTGTTCTCAGGTTTTCCATGGCGCGCACCACAGCGACTGGCGCGTTGCGCCGCCCGCCGTGCTCGGGTGCTGGCGCGTTGGCCGCACGGGCCAGAATTTCGGCCAGACCCGCACTGTTGGCCGCCAGAAAAGCCTGCCCCTCGGGCGTAATATGGTATGTTTTGCGGCCATCGCTCTCGGCGGGGCGGGTATGGCCTGCCTCTTCAAGCCATGTGAGCGTGGGGTAGATCACACCCGGGCTGGGTGTGTAGCTCCCGGCAAACTTGTCCTCAATGGTTTTGATAAGCTCGTAACCATAGGTCGGTTTTTCCCCGATCAGGCTCAGTACGAGCAGGCGCATCTCTCCATAATCGAACAGCCGGTGCCGCCCACCGCGCCGCCCGCCACCACGATGGTGGTGGCCGTGGTGGTGCTCCCCGCCAACCAGCCCGGCAAGGCCGTCTGCTGAGAAAAACTTGTGGCGGTGGCGCCCGCCTGCATGCCTGTTTTTATGTTTCATAATTCCGATATAGGTTTCGATATATCGTACGTCAAGATATATCGGGATATGTTTTTTAAAAGTCTCTCCTGCCGGATTGACTTGGCCATAACGTTTTATCCATACTGAAGGTGGCAATGGACTCTGCCGGATTTTGGTTAACCCCAAAATCGAACCGCCCTGTTGGCTGATGATTCCTACCCCGCAAAACCATGCGTGAGGGAGGAGTGTGTCCAAAATCATGTTTGCCATACGCGCACAGCCCCACCCACGCAGCCCCCAGCCCCATGGCGTGGCCCCCTTACGTGGCCCCACATGGGCAAGGCCCGCTGGCAGGAGCCTACTGTAATGCGCCTTATCGCTGTTCTGGACGAACCCCAGACCGCAGCCCTGACCCTGAACACCGCAAGCCAGCTGGCCGAACGGCTGGGTGGGGCTGAATTATGCGTGTTCCACCCCATACCCGACACCAACCCGGACTTTCAAAGCCCTGATGAAGGTCTGCCAGACCCCGCACAACAGGCCCATTTTACCCACATGCTTGCAACACGCGCCAAGGCCGTGTTCCAGATTTTTGAGACATGGCACACCGCCATGCCCAGTAGGGCCTACGCCCACTGGCTGGAACAGACTGGGGATATCCGCACATTGCTGCGCCATGTTGGCGCCACGGCCGATTTTGTGGTGCTGGACCCCACCACCCCCACCTCCGCGCAGACAACACGGCAGATTTTTGCCACCGCCCTATACGATATGCAGGCAACGGTGCTGATGGCCCCCCACACAACGCAGGCCAGTTTTGCCCAGCACCCTGTTGTGGCATGGCAGGACACGCCCAACCTGCTCAGTGCGGTCCACAGCGCGCTGCCGTTGTTAAAAACCGCGCAGCACGTAACAGTTCTTGTGGGGGAGAGCCACCCTAACGCAACGCCCGAACCAGCACTGCTCGCCCAGTTGCGCGCGTGTGGCGTTGGGGTCACTCTTGAGCGGTTTGCCCTAACCGGCCACAGCGCGCTGGGCGGGCAGATCAGGGCGCGCGCGGCACAGGCCGGGGCAGACCTGCTGGTAATGGGGGCCTATGGGCGGCCCCATTTTGTGGAGTGGCTGTTTGGCGGCCCCACAGTGGACCTGCTGGCCCACGCCCCATGGCCGATACTGACCCACCATTGATAAAAAACCACACACATAAAACAGGCTTTCCATGGCAAGCAATTTTCTACCCTCCCTCCTTATCGGCCTTGCCGGGGCTGCTGGCACACTGCTGCGCTACTGGGTGGGGCTGGCCACCCTGCGGTGGAGCCAGGTTCTGCCCTGGGGGACAATCGCTATCAATGTTTCCGGCTCGTTCGCCATTGCATTTTTTGGCACCCTGACAGCCGCAGGCGGACGCCTGCCTGTGTCCGAGACCGGAAGGCTGGTTTTTATGGTCGGGCTATGCGGGGGCTACACCACGTTTTCGTCCTTCAGCCTGCAAACGCTTGACCTGCTCAGGAACGGCGCACCCGGCCGCGCGGTTTTAAACATCGGGCTGTCTGTTGCGTTATGTATGCTTAGTGTGAGTGCGGGTTATATGGCAGCACAGGCCATAAACGGCATGAACGGGCATGAAAACTGATGTTTTAATAACAGTTTTTACAAATTGTATTCACCAGCCCCACCTATTACGCCACCGGGCGCGTTACCGGGTGCGCCACTTGGTGCGCTCCCGGCAGCCCCATAAACCGCCCCACTGGCCCACGGCGGGTTGGCAAAGGCTTTTTCCAGATAGTCCAGCAAGGCCGTAACCCGCATGGGCCGCAGCGGGCTGGCGGGGGTAACAAGAGAGAGGGTTATGGCCGCCGCCTGCCACTGCGGCAAAAGACAGTCCAGCCGCCCGTCACGCAGGGCGTCCCAGACCATAAATTCGGGGAACAGGCCATAACCCAGCCCCGCCTCCAGACAGGGCAGAAATGCCTCGGAATTATCCGCCCCAAAGCCCGCGCGCTGGGTTAACACGTAGTCCCTGCCCATGCTGGGGTTTGTCAGGCGGATTATGCCCGGTGTGGCTGTGTTGGTGTACACAAAGCCCTTGTGCGCCTCCAGCGCGCGGGGGTGGTCGGGGCGGCCATGCCGGGCCAGCCAAGCGGGGGCGGCTACCAGCAGCAGCCGAAAGCCGCACAGGCTGCGCGCCCGCAAGGACGAATCCGCAAGGGAGGCAATGCGTAACGCCACATCGTACCCATCGGCCACAAGGTCCACCACCGCATCGCTGAAATTGATGCTGAGTTCCACATCGGGGTATTGCTGCATAAACCCCGGCAGCACCGGGGCAAGGTGGCGGATGCCAAAGGTCATGGGGGCGGCCATGCGCACCCGACCGGAGGGGCGCTGCCTGCCGCCACGGGCCTCCAGCTCTGCACTCTGGGCCTCTGCCACAATGCGGCTGGCATGGCCCAGCAGGGCCTGACCGGTCTGGGTTAAAGACAGGTGGCGGGAGTTACGGTGGAACAGGGCCACACCAAGGGCCTGCTCCAGACGGGCCACCGCCTTGGACACCGTGGGCCGGGAGAGCTGCACATCTTCCGCCGCCCGTGCGAAGGAGCCAAACTCCGCCACTTTTGCAAAAATGGCCCATGCCTCAAAATCCGGTAGCCGCATGCCCTACACCCCCGCGCCATTGGCCCATGCAACACCTATACTGCGCGCATACGCCATTGACCAATGCAGGGGCTACTCATCCCCCCATGGCTGCCTGCGCGGGGCAAGGCCCAGAACGCTCCGCGCCTTGTGGTTGCGCGCACCATCCAGCCCATTCTGGTAGTACACACTCTCCTCCCCCAGCAACTCCCGTGCATTCTGCTCGGCCATGTGCCCCGGCGGGGGTGCTCCAACCCACCGGGCGTAGGCGGGCAACCATGCGTGTACGGGTATGGGCTGGTCATCCACCACATTGTACACACCCCCCGGTGCCGTAAGTGCTGCAACCGTTGCCTCCGCCGCGTCCTGCACATGAATGAAGGAGAACACACTGCGCCCCGCCCCAATCTGGGCCACCTCGCCTGCACGCATGTGGGCCGTAAACGCGCCATCGGGCCAGTACCATGTATGGGGGCCGTAAAAAAAGCCGTATCGCAGGGCGGTTCCCTGCATATCTGGAGCACTCATCACCCGTTTTTCCAATGCGGCATACATGCGCGCACTCTCGCCAATATGCCCCGGTGCTGCCACTTTAAGGAGTGCTGTATCATCCCCCAGCCCACCGGCCCCATCCAGATAAAACCCGCATGACTGCTGAATGTAGCGCCCCACACCACAGGCGCGGGCTGCATCAAACAGGTTGCCACCCCCTTGCAGGCGCAAGACCCGGTCGGCTGGCAGGCGCTGGGGCAGGTCAAACGGACTGGCCGGGAGGGATGTCAGCTGGTCCACCACGCAATCGGGGCGCACGCGCTCCATAATGGCAAAAACAGCACTACGGTCCAGCGCATTCCCCTGCACCACGCCAGCCCCCAGCGCGTTAACTGCGGCCACCCCCCGCGCACTTTGCGCCATGCCCCATACATCGTGCCCGGCTGCGCGCAACCGTGCGATCAGCGGTTGCCCCAGAGCGCCACTGGCCCCTGCTACAAGAATTTTCATGTCTGTTCCTCCATCCGCTCAGTGGGCGGGTGTGACAAAGGGAGCGGCCTTATCCTTGACAAAAAAGGCGATAAACCGCGCAGGCTCCGTGGTGCTGGCGTTGCGCCCGATCAGGTGCACATCTGCCGGTCCTTCAAAAAAGCTTTGCCCTTCGTGCAAGGTTACGGCCTGCCCCCCTTTAACCTGCATGACCACACTGCCCTTGAGCACATACACAAAGACCGATGCATTATGCCGGTGGACCGGGTCCGCGCCACCGGGTGGGTAGTCCACTACCACCATGGCCCCTTCCTTGCCTGCAAGGCCGGGCAGGTCATGGGCCAGCAACGGGGTAACACGGGTTGGCAGGGGCGTGGCGGAGGAAGCAGGCATGGTGGCCACAGGTGCGGCCACGCACAGGGCCATGCCACACAAAACCAGAAATTTACGCATGGACAAATCTCTTTTACAAAAAAATGGAATACGGCCTTACGGCGTTATGGCGCGCTTTTTTTGCCGGAGCTTGCTGGTTTTGCGGGTACGCGCACGCGCGCCAAACCACTGCTCGGCATCAAGCAAAAAAGTTGGGGGGGCCTTGTCGCGCACGTTCTGTGCCAGATCGGCAAGGGTTGTCTGTGCCAGTTCGGCCCGCATGGCCTGCTCGGCCCGCACCATGGCGGCGTGGATACTGCACATCCCCCGCTGCGCCCATTGGGGTGGGGTAGTGCCAAACAGGGCGCAACGGCCCCGGATTTCCTGACAGTTGAAAACAGTTTTACGCCCTTCGGCGGCGTCAACCACATCCAGCACACTCACCTGTGCTGCCGGGCGGGCCAACTGGTAGCCACCGCGCAGCCCTTCCACCGCAGTAACCAGCCCCGCTTTTTCCAGCCGGGGGAGCAGCTTGGCCATAAAGGCTGCCGGTATGCCCTGCATCTGGGCCAGATCAAGACTGCTGACCGGCTCTGGGTGGTCCACCAGCCAGAGCAGGCTGTGCAGAATGTATTCGGTGCTTGCGCCATAAAGTGCCATACGCAGACCATATTGGTCCGCGTTTTGATTCGCAAGAAAAAAACCGCCCTTTGTGGGGGCAATTCAGGGGGTGCTGGGGGCTGGGGGGGGGGGGCTGGGGGCTGCACTTGCGGCGCAGCGCCCTGCCCGTCAACCCGCCACGTTATGCAACGCGGCACTCCCCCGGCTTTTACCCCGGCTCCACGCCCCATAATGCAGGAACTGGCAGGGAACTCTGGCACCACCCCACCACTCAGGCCCCGCACCTGTGGCCGCGCGAACGCGCACAGGGCAGGCCATGAATTGGGTACGCGGGAGCGTTAGCGCCCCACAGGGATAATGCGTGCAGCCCGACTGAGCGCCATAAGGGGGAAAAACTGGCGGTACAGGTCGTAGCGGAGCATGAACGCGCGGGAGAGTTCGGCCCCCTGCTGCAACCGTTTGGCCACTGCCGGGTCATCAAGCTTGATGGTCTGCCCAACGCCGTAACCGGGGAAGCCGGTGCCGGTAAACTCCTCCTCCATCCAGCTTCCGTCTGCTTCCTGCCGGTCAATCAGGTAGCGGCAGCCGCGCGCAATGGCGGGGTGGTCCTGCTCGCGGTTGGCGGCAATCAGCCCCATAAGCCCCCATGCGGTTTGCGAAGGGGTTGTGGTGCCACGCCCAATGGAGGAAATATCCATATAGGACGCGCAACTTTCGCCCCAGCCGCCATCTTCCTGCTGGTGGGCAATCAGCCAGTCACACG
>JBDNSL010000023.1:0-29888 GCA_047719095.1 Acetobacter sp. | reverse complement strand
GGCCCCCCCGCCCAGATCCTGCTCAACAGCAGGAAAAGCAGGCAGGTACATATCCGTCGCCAGCGGACCAATGGCTGTTACCAGACCCAGAAGAAAAATAAGCCGGAAAGGAAAAGGGGATATCTGCGCCGTGGAAGAAACTGTCATCTTTTAAAATACCGGAGAAAGAAGGCGTTACTCTTCTCCTGCCCTCTGGTTTTTGTCCACCACCAAAAACCGGGCATCTCCCGTTCGCTCACTCTGAATTATCAAAAAAGGCTGCCGGAATAACCGGCAGCCTTTTTAAAATGTCAGCCTTGCTTGCCGCTTTGTGCGGCTTCTGGCGGCGGAGGCATTTTGCCACCACACGCAGGGTGCGGGCCATGCATGTGTTCTGGCCGATCGGCAATCTGCTTAAGCTGCTCTGGGGTCAGAATATCATGAATCTGGGCTTCAACCTGCAACCTGTGCAGGGCGTGCTGTGTGTGCAGGGCACCAATCTGCTGTTCCAGGTCCTGCACCTTGGCCTGATCAACCGGGCCGGGCGTTGTCAGGACCGTGCGGATCTGTTGTTCCAGAGCGTGGGTCTGCTCCATGCCTGCCTTGGGGTCTTCTGGCCGATTGGCATCAAATACGGCCTTGATCTTCTTTTTCTGGTCGGGTGTCAGCTTGATCCCCTCCAGTTTAAGAACAGGGCCACCCGGCCCCCCGGGGCCATGGTGCATAAAGCCGCACTCTGGCGGAGGGGGAGGCGCTCCAGCGGGGGAGGCAGCCTGATCCGCCCGGGCTGCCGAGCCGGAAAACGCAGCAAGCCCCATAACCAGTGTTGTTGCCAGCAATGCTTTTTTCATAATTCAGCCTTCGCATCATCACTCTATGTGCAAAGCACCATGTGCCTTGCCTGTTAAGGAGTGTGGCACCTGGATATGTCTGAAAAAAGGCAATGCTTCCCAAAACGCACAAGCGAACCGCACAGCAGGTTGTGGCGGTATTTTGCGTGATGATCTTGTTTTTGAGGATTTAAAGAACTGGTGGAGCCAAGATCCACCGATCTGGCGTCTCTCTCTACTTCTCTCTGACGCTAAAATACGGTATAATATCAGTATATTATGCAATGAAGTGTCTCCCTCTGTATCTGTGCGACTCTGTGAAGCGCAGTCTTTAAGAGGGGTACCAAGAGGGGTTTTGCAGTTATGAGTCGGGTTTCACCGCATCAGCTTACAGCCCGACAGGTCAGCACTCTCAAGAACGGCTCCCTCTGCGATGGTGGCGGCCTCTGGCTGGTTGCTCAGGGTGAGGCCAAGTCCTGGTATTTTCGCTTCACCAGTCCCATCACGGGCAAGCGAAGAGAAATGGGGCTTGGCTCTGTAGCCAGCATCACTCTAGCGGACGCCCGACGCCGGGCAGCTGAAGCACGGCACCAACTGACAGACGGTTTGGACCCAGTAGATGAACGCCGCAGGAACAGGTCTCGCGCGCGAAAAGAGGCCCCTCTCACATTCGCGGACATTGCCAAGCGCTACATTAAAGAGATGGCGCCGGGCTGGCGTGACCCTCGCTCTGCTTCTGTGTGGACCAGTTCCCTTGTGCGTCTTGCCTACCCCCAGCTTGGGGCAAAGCAGGTGACTGACATTGGCACGGATGATGTTCTGAGTGTGCTTCGCCCCATATGGGAGAACAAGACAGAAACAGCCGATAGGCTACGTGGTCGGATAGAACGGATACTCGATTACGCCACCACCCACGACTGGCGCACGGGAGAGAACCCGGCCCGGTGGCGCGGTCATCTGGCCAATATTCTGCCCAAGCCGTCCTCCGTCGCAAAAGTGCGACACCACCCTGCCATACCCAGAAAAGACATTGCCCACGTTATGGCAAAACTGGCCGAAGCCGATGGCATGGCAGCAAAAGCCGTTCGCTTCACCTGCCTGACTGCGGGCCGGTCTGGGGAGATCAGAAACGCCGTCTGGTCGGAAATTGATCTGGCAGCCAAGATGTGGACTGTCCCAGCCTCTCGCATGAAAACGGGCAAGGAACACCGCGTTCCTCTATCCGAGGGTGCAATGGCTGTTCTGCAAGAAGTATTGCCGTTGCGGGATAGACGCGCCGGGGATCTGGTATTCCCTGGTGGGCGGATAGGCAGACCGCTCTCCGATGTAGCTCTATCCAAAGCTCTGCACGTGGCCGCTGACACAAAAGAAGTGACTGTGCATGGCCTACGCTCCACCTTCCGCGATTGGGCGGCCGAGGAGACCGATTACCCGCGGGAAGTAGCCGAAATGGCCTTGGCACATGCGATTGGAGACAAGGTGGAGGCCGCTTACCGCAGGGGTGATCTGTTCGAGAAGCGGCGGGAGATGATGGGAGAGTGGTCGTTTGCAACTATCGCCGGTTACGCAATCCGGGCAGAGAGGAAATGGTAGCACGTAGCGAGAGATGCCGCAGCACCCCTCTCATTGTTTAGAGGAATTTCGGCTCTCTTTCTTGGATCGCCTACGACGGCGCGTATTTTCGTTAGATGCAACAAATAAGCCTCTTTTTCGGCTTCATTGCCCGACGCAAGAGTGAATTTGTCAGCCAATGTATAGCGACGAAGCATCTGTTGTTCCCTCAGTTAATGCAGAATCCCAGCGTTTATGCCTGACCCAACGGAAATTCCGGTCAGTTGTTATAACCGCCAATTCAACCGGCCCTCCACAAACCCGCGGAAAGCTAGAAAATTTAATCGCCTTGATGGTTGTAAGCAGGCAAATGTGACTAAAGTCAATGGCCTCCCGAATCGGAACAGTATACGGGTGCTGTAGGCGCCCCTCATCGATTAACGCATTAAGGTCGTCCGATGTTCCTGTCCAATGAGGATTGTTAAGAATGGACATTCGCAGTTCATCAGAACAGCCATTTATTAACCGATTGATAAAAGAAGGCATTCCCCAAAAAAAATGAGAGTGTCCAAGTTCAGTTGGCGTTGGAGAGCCATTGGCAGGATCAAAAATTATTTCATACGCATAAGGGTCTCTGTTCCCCTTAACGTAGCCTCCTATACAAAACCCAGCAGATAAATTTGAACACATCTTAAAAAAATGAATTTCCTCATCCACCGTTCGCATTTCAGCCGGCGGAGGGCGCATCGTGCTATCGTATGGCTGTTTTGCAGATAATCTTTTGCATTCTGCAATTTCTGCAGAAAAAAGGTTCGAATATTTATTATAGAATAAATTGACCCAACGATCCGCTACTTCCTTCACTGAGAGTGGAGGATTAACTTCGAGTTGATCACTAAATTGAGCGATCAACGTCCGGTAGCTTATTGGAGGCAAATTCCCCAGCCCCCAAGTAACCAACCCTAGACTGCTATTTTCTCCAATTTCGAATACTTTCTGACAATAATTAAAGTGCTGAAATTGGTCATTGGTGCTGTAGGTAGTAGTGCTATCGGCACCAAAAACAATACCTTCTGGGGATAGGTAGCATGTTGCAATAGTCAAAGCCGGTTTCTTCCTGATAAATTCTAATATAAGTCTATCTAATGGTTGTTGCCATGCCAATCTTTCTTCGTGAGATCGAGTATTGCGAATGACGCATACCTTCATATGACGTCGAGCGGCAACAATTTATTCAAATTGAAATTTTTGACTTCTAGCCTCGTGAGGACAGTCCTCATCCGTCTGTGACCACCATACCTGTGAAGAAATGCTCTAGCGCTGTGAAAAGGCGGTGTCTTAGCGGTTGAGACCCTCCAGCGTCACCCTTGCCATTTTCTATCCCTCAGTTAGTGGGCCTGATCTAGCATTCTTCCTTTAGCTTTTACGCTTCCACCTGCGATAGAGCATCCTGCACCAGCCGGTTGAGGCTAACACTGCGGGCGGCGACAATTTCAGCGGCTCTGGCGTGAACATCCTCAGGCAAACGCACCACGAATCGGCCCGAGTAGTGTTTGACCGGATCAATCCCCTTCTCCGCGCACATCTCAAGCCCCCCAAAGAGGACTCGACTTCCTTCTGGAGACCTCCAACACTGTCAGCATAGAGGTTTGCCCCGCCGTTGAGCCCTAGGAACTCACCCCAGAACATCCCCGCTTCAGGGTCGAACTAAATGACGGCACGATGACCGCCAATTTCCATTACGTTGTTCATTAAGCGTCTCAATTTCGGGCCTCTGGCGCCGGCTCGTTGCCTGCCTTGCATAGTTAGAACAAAGCGTTGCATTGTTATGAGGTAACGGGGTTACGGGTCCGCATGCCGCTTTGCAATCTGGATGACCTGCAATTCTTGCAGTTTCAATTTGGTGAGCATTTGCAGCCTCAGCACCGTAGTCCCGACGACCGCTTTCTATTGTACTAACCGCCGTCCCTGTACTATGATTCCGGCATGGAACCCACGGCATCCGAACAGCCCATTTACCGTATCATCATCCCTGGTCTTCTGAGAGCCAAGGGCCGCCCACGCTTTGGGAACGGACGGACCTTTACCGATGCCAAGACGGTGCAGGCGGAAAAGCATATCCAACGCCACGCCATAGAGCAGATCGGTAAGCCCTGCCTGAGCGGGCCGCTTCATGTCTCCCTGACGATCAACATTGCACCACCTCCGTCATGGAGCCGAAAGAAAACCGTCGATGCACTGGCGGGACGCATACTCCCAACCAGCAGACCAGACATAGACAATCAGATGAAGACCGCGGCTGATGCTTTAAACGGTATCGCGTGGAAAGATGATGCCCAGATTGTGGATGCCAACCTGTCGCGCCGCTATGGGCCGGAGAGCATGACCGTGATTGTGGTACGCCTCTTGTAACACCTTAGACGTGACCAATCTGATCCCATCGATCTTTAAACTGCGGGTCGATGTAGCGCGGCGGGTCTACCCAATAGAGCGGCCCCCCCGGGTCACGCTTCATTCTCTCCATAACGTCTAGCCGGTTGAGCAAAAAGCAGATTGGCGCATCCGAGCGCACATAAGTGGTAATAGCCAGCCAATCGAACCGTAGACTGGATGGATCGGTAATGCCGCCCCCCAAGCTGACTGCATCCTGTTTGCTAAAAGCACGCGACTGCACGATCAGTGTAGGGTGAACACCCTCTCTCTTTATCGTAATCAGGGTGGACCGCTTTGTGCCTTCCGGAGAAGGCTGAACCTCCCAGTCACGCCGGGCAAGCTGCCAAGTGACATAAGCCAAACCCGCCTGGGCCGTTCGTATCTTGCTAGTCACTGTTTCTTTTGCTGCGGAACTGGAGCGGGCTGCGCTTTTAATTCAGAACCATCACGCGGTATGAACTGTGCCCGTGGAATGCCAGATCTGTCGATCATCTCCTGCTCAGCCGCTTTTCGTTTCTTTAATGCCAGAGTAGCCGGGCCCAGCAAGCGTACTCCTGGTGCATCCCCATCTGTGAACTCGACGCCAGCGGCTTCTAGGGCAGCACGGATGGCACATAGAGTAGACTGTCGAGGAGTTGTCGCCTCTGTTTCGACACGTACCAATGTGCTCTTAGGAACTCCACTAGCTGTAACCAACTGATCACGTGTCCAATTAAGGAGGCCTCGTGCAGCTCTTATCTGCGATGATTTAATGGTATCCACAATATCATTTCCGCTTGCAATGTAAAAATTATAATGACATTCTAGATATCAATTCGCAAGAGCGAAGCGCCGGATGAAAGGGGTAGGAGCCTTTCCACCCGGCTTGACCATAACCACTCGTAGGAGGAGTTGGACATGGCTACCCGTGCCTATAGCACGCCCAAAAGCACATGGGCATTCTACATCATATGTACAAGACTTCCCGCCCTCATGGTACCGACCTTGGTTGCATTAACTCTGTTGGGACTGGCAACGCCTGATCCGGTCATATCGGGCCGGGCCGGGCCGCACATACTCAGGGGATGGCACAATGACCCCTCTGGAACGGGCAGCCTATGCCCTGAACTGGCAGGCAGACCACCAACGCCGTGTTGCAGTGATCTGTGATGCACTTACGGACTATCTGGCCAACAAAACCGGTGGTCCTGATAGTAGTGACGCGGAAATGTGCAGTGGAGTCGCCTTGTTCCTGTCTGCCTATATCCGACACGGGGCAGATGTAGCCGCAGAAGACGCCAAGCGGGCGGAGGCCACCAATCATGCGTGAACACCTCACAACCCGCTCTGATTTTGAGCGCGAAGCCCTGAGAGAAATGCGTTCTCCAGAAGATGTTCTTCGTGATGCCCAGCGTATTTCTGAACTGTTTGTTCAGATAATGGGGATTGATCAGAGATCCCCTCCGGAAATCACCGAAACAAAGGCGCTTAGTTGGCTGGCCTGCCGCCTGATGGAAAAGCTCGACCTGCTGGCCGCCCTGAATGGGGCCCGCGGTGCGCGCAAAGATATGCAGCCGGAGGCAAAACCATGACCAGCCCCATGCAAGCGGCAACCATTGCTGCCCTCAGTTCTGATCGCTGCTGCTGGAAAGAGACCACCTTTCACGATGGTCTCCAGCATAGCCGGAGGTTTGTCCGCGCCTATCGTAAGGTGCAGAGGACTAAGGCCTCCACCCTCAAAGACCTGCAATGCAAGGCCCGCCTGGTCCTGCTGACCTCTGATGAACCGGACAGCATGGAAGCCAGCTTGGCGCGCGATGTGCTGACATATACGGGAGCGTACGCATGACCCGCAAAACACCAGTGGCAACGCCGCATAAGCGCGACCTTATTCTGGCCGCCAGTCATGAACTGAGCGCCATTTCCACCTGCCTTGCAGCCATAAGCGGGGATCTGATTATGAATCCAAAGTCGCCAAAGCGGCTACCTGATGCAACAGGACTAGCCCTTGAATGGCTGAGTGCAGAGATCGAGCGCCGTTGCGCCTTGATTGATGAGGAATTGTCATGAGCAATAAAAATCTAAACAAATCATTTCAGAAAGCTCTTTCCCCAACTTTTGAAATGCTATTAAACGCTTTTGCTCACTCTGGTTTTTCTGGATATATCGACCACAACATACTCAAAACATTCATTGAGAATGAGAAATTCGTTAATATATCGTTTACAAATACAAAAAAGAGAGAAATTACAGATTTTGACAAAGGTTTTGAAAACCTTGAAAAGATGCGTATGGCAATAAAATCCATTAAAGAATGTATAGATATTAATAAAAATTCTAATGAAATTTATTTCCGATCTTGCATAGACACAAAAATAGATGATTTTCAAAAAGACTGGGAACAAAAATGTGAAAATCTTAAAAAATCTCTATTTTATATCCCCCCACCCAAAAAAAATCCCCCTATCTGGCATGAAATAGCCTCATTTTATTTTTGCTTTTACTGTGCTGTAACAAATTCTTGCTCTTTTTCACGATCTGGACCCGCTGTCAGGTTTGTATCTTCAATGCTTGGCGGAGATATTTCTCCTGCCTCAATTGAAGGTGCTCTTAATAAATGGAAGAAGAAACTTTCATTTCTCTCCCATAATTCGACAATACCAATGTGGAAAATCTCCATCCAAATAATGGCCGAGAGCTTTAGCGGGCTTACGCAAAAATAGCACAATCTGTTTTTGCGTAAGGACGCACCAGCCTACGTTTATTATTCTGTCTTCACAGTCGCACAACGGCACACAAGGACAACGGAGATTTACATGGACTCTGAGCATAAATCACGATTTTCTAAGGAACTATCTGAAATTCCAGTTCTGGTAGCAATGGGGTCTGCACCCCAGATTTTTGGGATGTCTCGCTCTTATATTTATGAATTAGCTGCTCAAGAAAAAATAAGCCTGAAAAAAATGGGCCGCTACACCATGGTCGTAACAGAAAGCATGCTGGCTTACATCAATGCCTTGCCGAACATGACACCTGTAACCCGCAAAAAGAAACCGTCAGCCTGAGAACAGACTGACGGCCCCTGAAACCCCTCACCCAAGGGTTTCTTAATACCACGGGCACTCGTCAGGTACAATTGTAATCTCAGGCAAGTAATGGAGAAAAACCGCATGAGCACGCAAAAGCGTGAACGCTCTCGGCTTGCCTATATTCTGCCAGATCCAAAAGTCACGTCAGGTGAATGCGCATTACAGAACATCACCTCTGATGGCGTTATTGATTGGGAGCATGTTTGCCACCTATGGGTTTTCCCAGTGAGCAACGGCAATGGCGTGGCTTATGCCCCCTGTGTCGTGTTTCTGGATAATTCATGGGCCATGATCGGGCCTATTGGCACGCTGGAGGCTGCTCGCCAGCTTTGCTTCCGGTGGAGCGCCCTACATGACCGGGGCGTATGCGACCAGACACGCCCGGCAGTTTCCATGCCAGTTGTTCGCACCGGTCGCCTGATAGACGTCTTGCCCTCCGAATTACCCAACACCCTGCCCGGAGACCCGTGGATCTTCAATGAGCCCCTGAACCGCTTCCAGCTTGATCTGCTCCAGCTTGGCATCGGCATAGCCAATGAGGCCGAAGGGTTCACGCTTGATGAGCGTATTGCTCAGGTTGATGCAAAATTGCAGGAGATCAGCAACCTCTTTCACTCAAGCGATGTTATCCAGCCCCATCTGGCCAAGGCCTATATTGCCAAAGCGCGCGAAGCCGCAGTGTTCTGGGCAACCGAGGCACAGGCCATAGAGGATGCCGAAGTTGACACCCCAGAGGACACGGCCCGGAACTTTGTGGATGACATCCGCAAGGGCGGCATCACCTTTGCTGAGGCTTACGAGCATCTGCACCAGTACATTGCCTTTGTGTATGGCAACATGACCAACGAGGACGGCTCCCCCTTCGCGGAACGGGATGCTTACGCCAAGCGCGCCTATGACGCTGGCTATGCGCGCCTTCAGTATTTCCTCAAGCAGGCGGTCCCCCAATGAGCGCCGCCCTTGAGCAGTACCAGAACACGGTGCCTGACAGCGCTGTGGCCGTCTATGCCCAGAAGCTGGCTCGCCATGGGGTGAAGGTCTTCCCCTGTGATGAGCAAAAGCGCCCAACCTGCAAATGGAGTGAGGTGGCCAGCAATTGCCCTGAGGCCATTCCCCTGCTGTGGCGTACCTACCCGGGCAAGCTGATTGGCGTTGTCACCGGCGCCATATCCGGGTTTGACGCGCTGGATCTGGACTGGGGCAAAGGGGGTGATGACTTCTATCAGGAACACTGCACCCGACTGACAGGCACCCGCACGCACCGCACACGCTCTGGGGGACTCCACCTGCTTTTCAAACATCGGGAGGGTATGCGTAACAGCGCAAGCCGGATTGCCCGTGGTGTGGATGTGCGGGCCGATGGTGGATACATCATCTGGTGGCCTGCCGCAGGGCTGGAGATTGTTGACCGCAGCCCCATTCAGCAATGGCCCGCATGGCTTGTGGAACTGGCACAGCCGCCTATCCTGCCCAAAGCCCACCTGAACAAGGCAGGGCCGGACCTGCGGGAGGCGGAACAAAAGGTGCGCGCGGCAGTCCGCTCTGCTGTGCGTGCCGTGGCCTCCGCCCCGGAAGGCCAGCGCAACAGCACCCTGAATGCCGAGACCTACTCGATTGCCCGCTTTGTTGCCGAAGGACACCTGACAACCGCGCAGGTTGTAGACGCCATGGCAACAGCAGGCCTGCAAGCGGGGCTGACTCAACGTGAAATTGAAAAGACCATCGCGTCTGCCCTCCGGGCAAGGGTGGGTGTATGACAGAAACGACCAATATTGAGGACGTGGTGCGCCAGGGCATACGGCAAGCTCAGAATGTGCCCGGCAGCAACAACTATGCCCTGCTGACCGAACACGGCATGGCGGCAGCCTTTACCGAGCGGTACAAAGACGAACTCCGATATGACCACAAGGCCGGGCGCTGGTTTCTCTGGACCGGCACACATTGGAAAGAGGATAGCACCTACCGCGCCTTCAGCTATGCGCGTGAGCTGGTGGCCGAAGCCAATCGAAACAGTGAGTTCAAGGAGCAGGCCATTACCGGCAAGGCCTCCTTTTGTGGTGGGGTAGAACGGTTTGCCCGTACGGACCCCGTGCACGCCGTCGTGCCTGAGGATTGGGACAGGGACCCATACCTGCTAGCAACCCCCGGCGGCACGGTTGACCTGCGCCGTGGCACGCTCCGACCTGCATCCCCCAACGACATGATGACCCGCGTGACTGCTGTAGCCCCGGCAGAGGCCCCGTGCCCGAAGTGGCTCCAGTTCCTGCAGGAAGCCACTAACAGGGATGAGGAGTTGATGACCTTCCTCAAGCGCTGGTGCGGGTACTGCCTGACCGGGGACACGCGCGAGCATGCTCTGGTGTTTGGTTATGGCCCCGGTGGGAACGGCAAGAGCGTTTTCCTCAACGTCCTGTCCAAGATCATGGGGGATTACGCGACAGTTGCCGCCATGGACACATTCACCGCCAGCCATGGAGACCGGCACTCAACCGACCTTGCCATGCTCCGGGGTGCCCGTCTGGTCACCGCGTCCGAAACAGAGGAGGGCAGGGCATGGGCTGAAAGCAGGATCAAGCAAATGACCGGTGGCGACCCCATTACCGCGCGCTTCATGCGGCAGGACAACTTTACCTTCCAGCCCCAGTTCAAGCTGACCATCGTGGGGAACCATAAGCCGGTGCTCAAGAATGTGGATGAGGCCGCCCGCAGGCGCTTCAACATTGTTCCGTTCATTCACAAGCCACATAGCCCCGACAAGGATCTGGAACTCAAGCTACAGGAAGAATGGCCTGGCATTCTGCACTGGATGATACAGGGGTGCCTTGAATGGCAGCGTGAAGGAATGCCCCGTCCGGCAGTCGTGAGAGAAGCAACGGCTGAATATTTCGAGGCACAGGATACATTTGGCCAGTGGCTGGCCGAAAGGTGCATTCTAGACCCCGGCTTGGAAACAAAACCCAGCATGCTGCTCAAGGATTTTCAGGAATGGTGCCGTAACAACGGGGAGCCCGAGAGCGATAACAAGCGTATGCGGGGGATGTTGGAGCGGACTGAGGGTATTCGGTATCTCACACGGCGCGGCGCTCGTTGGGTGCGCGGAGTAGGCTTGAAAGTTCCAGAGGGCAGAAATGACTGGATGGCTTAAAAGGGTGCAGGGTGGTGCAGGGTCATTTGATTTGGCGTCATACGCGCGCGTACATGAGGAATAACGATTTTACCTATCACCACCCTGCACCCTCTTCGATACTTGTCATAAAATTTCAGGTTCTATTTTCCAGTTATCCGGAATTTCCCAAGACGTGATTGAAGGGTGTTTTTAGGGGGTGTGAGGGTATGTCCGAAAAAATCTCCCCTGATGGTCAGCCTCCCTCCGTTGCTGTGCTGGAGCATCAGGACCGGGCGTTTGTCCCAAAAGGCAAGCCTTTCAGGACGGAAAAAAACTGGGACAAAATGACGGAATGTCCTAGTCCTAAAAATTACCATTTGACTTTTAGGACATGCGCGGAATAACCTCTTAGGAGTTTTAGGACATGAGGCCAGCCATGAAAATCGGATACGCTCGCGTTTCAACCGTAGATCAGGATGCCGGACTAGAAGCGCAGGTGCGTGACCTGACGGCGGCAGGGTGCGAGAAAATTTTTGCCGAAAAGGTCAGTGGCACGGATAGCAAGCGCCCTGCACTACTGGAAGCGCTAGAGTATGTGCGCCCCGGTGATGTGCTGGTTGTAACCAAGCCCGACCGTTTGGCCCGCTCTACGGCTGATCTTTTGGGGTATGTGCAAACCGTTCAGACAAAGGAATGCGGGCTGATCGTCCTCTCCATGAACGGCACAACGCTGGACACGACAAGTCCCACCTCCAAACTGATGCTGACCATGCTGGCAGCCGTAGCCGAGTTTGAACGTGACCTGATGCTTGAACGCCAGCGGGAAGGCATTGCAAAAGCCAAGGCAGAAGGCCGCCCTATGGGTCGCCCCCGCACAGTCCTGTCCAGGACAGAAAGCATACGAAAAATGAAGGAAAAGGGCATGTCAGCCACTGCTATTGCAAAGGCTCTAGGCATCGCCAGATCTGGGGTATATCGGGCATTGGAATCTGCAAAACCATAACACCCATTTGTAACAATTCGTGATGCGTCCTTTTTGAACTGTCTCCCTGTGTATCTCTCTGTATCTGTGCGACGCATAATTTTAGAAACATCTATTATATATCAGTGGTGTTTCATTTTTATTGTTTGAATGACGTAAAATACCCCTGATATAAGCGGGGTATGAAAAAGATAGGCCCCTACTCGAGACCAGATAGTCTCAATAAACTGGATGGAAGGCGCAAAGAAGCACGGCTTCTTAAAAACGTGCGTTCTGCACTGGTTGAACACCTAGGCGGCAATCCCTCAATCACACAGCTTGTTCTGATCGACCGGGCGGCTTGGCTTACGCTGCACATGGGCCTGATGGACAGCCACATGCTCGAAGGCGGTGCGCCTGCTGAACGAGACTCCCGGCAGTATCTGGCGTGGGCAAATACCCTTACCCGCACCATGCGGTCTTTAGGCTTGGACAAAGCACCTGCCCCGACACGCGGCATGGACGCTCTTCTGGCTGAGCGGAGGGAGCGGACGTGAGCATAACCGTGCTTCAGGCCATGCACGACCCTTTCCTTTTTGGAGCAGAGTTCGACAGTCCGACATGGACCGCATGGGAAGCCTTCCTTGCCGCCCTCCTTGGCGAGGAAATGACCGATGAACAGAAGACCATATGCGCCACCCACACAGGCCGGACTGATTTACCCCTAGAGGCATTCCGCCGTGCAGCTCTTATCTGTGGGCGCCGGGCCGGGAAAAGCCGTGTGTTGGCCTTGCTGGGTACCTGTCTGGCAACATTGAAGGATTATCGCCCTTTTCTCTCTGCGGGCGAGGTGGCAACAGTCGGCATCATTGCAGCAGATCGGAAGCAGGCCCGTACCATCTTCCGTTATGTGCGCGGACTGATTGCTCTGGTTCCCGAAATGGAAGAGGAAGTCACCCGCGAGACTGACGAAATCATAGAGATGGCAGGCCGCCGTGTTGTGATCGAGATCGGCACCGCCAGTTTCCGTGCCACGCGGGGTTACACATATGCAGCCGTCCTGTGCGATGAAATTGCCTTCTGGCGTGACGACAGCAGCGCAAACCCTGATGAGGAAATTCTGAGGGCCCTACGCCCCGGCCTCGCAACCATACCGGGTTCCATGCTGCTTCTGGCTTCCAGCCCCTATGCCCGCCGTGGCGTACTGTGGAAGACCTTCAAGCGCTATTATGGGCAGGACGGTGCCAATACGCTTGTTTGGAAAGCCGCAACCCGGGATATGAACCCCGAGTTTGACGAGCAGGAAGAGCGGGACGCCTATGAGGAAGACCCCGCCGCTGCAGCTGCAGAATACGGAGCTGAGTTCCGTAGCGACATAGCCTCATTCGTCGCTCCCGAAGTGGTGGAAGCCTGCACTGTACAGGGACGGCATGAACTGCCCCGTAACAGCCGTGTGCGTTACGTGGCGTTTGTTGACCCTTCTGGCGGGTCATCCGACAGCATGACGTTAGCCATTGCTCACCACGAAAATGACTGTGCTGTTCTAGATCTGGTACGTGAACGTAAGGCACCGTTCAGCCCTGAAGCCACTGTGTCAGATTTTGCAGGTGTCCTGAAATCTTATGGTTTGAGCAGCGTCACCGGGGATCGCTACGGCGGAGAGTGGCCGCGAGAGCAATTCCGTAAGCATGGCATCGCCTACAACCTGTCCGATAAACCTCGGTCTGACCTGTACCGGGATCTGCTGCCCCTTCTGAATTCAGGAAAAGCAGAGCTTCTCGATATTCCAGTGCTTTCACGCCAGCTTTGCGGGCTTGAGAGGCGGACCGGCCGTAGCGGCAAAGACAGTATCGACCACGCACCGGGTGGTCATGATGACGTGGCCAACGCCGTTGCGGGGGCTCTCCTCATGCAAGGTGCGCGCCGGATGCCAAAATTCACACCAGAAATGGTTCGAAAAATAGCCGATCAAGGCAAAAGGGAAAGCTTTTCAGTATGGGCAAAATAGAACAGGCCATTGACCGGGCCATAAAGCAGGAACGCATCCGGCAACAGGAGGTCGAGACGGCGCGGCAGATGGTCGCTCCCCTGGTCGGAGTGATTGCTGGCATGGATAGAGCCAGTGAAATTTACAGTCATGCCCTCAGACAAAACGGAATTGCACCGGGTTCTGCCAATGTCACCGGCATGCAGGCCATGGTCCGGATGCTACTCAACACCCCCAGCAATTCATCTTCTGGCATGATCTCCCCAACCATAGCGACCGATGCCGCGCCTGATGAAGGAAGTGTCCTGTCTGGCATTTCCACACCTTGCAAGCTGTAAGGAGCCAGACATATGACGGCACCAGCCACAAATGCGTACCGGCAAGAACTGGACGCCGAAATCAAGAAGCGGGATGCACTGAGGGCTGAATTGGCAGGCGTTCAGGCTGCACAGGAAAAAATCCTGTGCCGTATATCTGAACTCCGCAAGAATCTTCGTAATGCAGAAACCGCATTTGAAGAGGCAAAACGGGAAAGTGTTTCCAACCTGGTGCATGAAGCAATGGGAGAAGCACATGCTGACCAGCCTTCAATGCGGCAACTACGTGCGGATATGGCATCGGTAGAAGATGAACTTGAAGCTGCAAAGGAGGCTAAAGACGCGCTGGACACACGGCAGAAGCATATTGATAGCCGCCTAGGACTGGCCAAAATAGCTACACGCTGTGCATTCGATGACGTCATTAAAAACAGCCCGGAGGTCAACCATCTTATCGAAGAAGCAAAAGCGCTCGAAGAGCAGATTATCGAGCGTATCAGCCAGATTACCTACCTCGTTGGATGTGGCCATTTACCCCATGGGATTTATGAAACACTTGCCTTGCAGCCAGCCAAGCTTGGCGGGGAGCTGGCAACGACACCACAAAAAGCATGGGCGATCCTCTCTGAAAAAGCTGGGAAAGGCATTCCCCCATCATGGCAGGCGGCTGTGGTTGGGTTGGATAAGGACGCCTCATTCCCATTGCCGGGGAGTGACGTAAGCCCCCCTAAAAAGGGCCCTCTCCGCAAGCTGATGGGAGGGGCATGAGATGAAGAACTCCCAAGTCGAACGACTGACCGGATTCCTCCAGGAGCGCTTGCCTCCCGATGCATGGGGAGAGGTGTGTGACATGGTTGATGAGCTACGAGCGCGTTATGATGATGCAGGGCCGGATGACACCGAAGTTGCCATGCGCACCGTGGATCTGATCGATTTCCTCAACAGCCGCCTCCCCCTTGATGAAATGGAACGCGTCCGAAAAATCATTTTTGGAACAGATGACCAAGGTAACCTTCTCGCTGCGGATGCCGCACTCCGCGTTCGGTGCGGCCTGCGTGCTCACGACTACGCGCGCCAGAGAGTTGCCTGGGCAACGGGTGTGGACACCATGGCATGCGACAGTGCGGCCGATGCTTACCGACTAGGCTTAACAGCCCTTGGCCACGACGCTTCACATATTGCTGATGACGCCGCTCGATCTGTTTTTGAAGGCTTCATGAGCCAACGGCGAGTTCTGTCTGCTTCCGCTCCAGATATTGCAGCACGCCTCGGCGTCACAACTCCCCGGAAATTAGGGTGAAGAAAGCACGCCGCCCTCAGTTGTCCGGAAATTCCGGACACATAGGCTCATCTGCCTCGAAAAATGGCTTCCAAAAATGGCGGAAACATAAGCCCACGCCTGCACGAATCGCCCGGTTTGAGGCCTTGAGAGCGCGGGTCATGGGAAACACTCCATCTCCAAAGGAGATAAAAAATGTCTGAAATGACTGTTACAGGCCATCGTTCAGAGAGGCGTCTCCACCAGCGCAAACTTGATGTGAAGTTTGACCTTGTGACGGGCGGATTTGGCCCCGATGGTAAGGATAGCCTGATGCTGTCAGGCCACCGGGTGCGCACTCATATCACGAACGCAGGCATGGCCGCTGGGTCGTCCCTTTCACTACGCATTGAGGGGATGACATTAAGCGAAATGAACCGAATGTGTGTCATTCGTACGCGTATGACATGGCAAAATGCCAATAAAATCACCCTGCTTGGTGGAGATGATACATCTCCCATGTCGGTGATATTTTCCGGGTATGTTACTGCTGCGTTCGTGGATTTTACTGGCGCGCCAAATGTAGCCTTCCAAGTCGAGGCTAATAACCTTTGCCTGTCAGCCGTAACGGCTATGCAGCCCATATCATTCAACGGCCCTGCGGCATTTCAAACTATTGCCTCCGCCATTTGCAACGCGATGGGGTGGACCCTCCTAAACCATGGCGTGAAGGCCGTATTCCCCAGCTATTATGGGTGCGGCGACCCAAGAAGCGCGATGGAGCGCCTTTGTCTGTCGGTAAAGGCAGATTTCCATTTGGATGAAGACCTAAAAACCCTTCATGTTTGGCCGCATGATTACGCTTATAAAGCCGATGATGAAGGGGTTGATATGCCCTATATCAGCTCTGAGAGCGGCCTTATCGGCTACCCGGCCTACAGTGACGCGGGCATTCTGTTCGAGTGTCTGTTCAATCCCAAAATTCGATACAACTCGCCCCTTCGCCTCAAGAGCGATTATGCCCCGGCTGGGTGGGTTGATAACCAGAATGGGCAGGTGCCTGCCCAGACCTCACCGGCCAATGGCATCTGGACCCCATACATCATTGAACACAATCTTGAATCAGAAGTGCCGGATGGCCAGTGGACAACCTTTGTAGGAGCAACGCGCGGTGACAACCCAGCAAACTACAAGCTCGGGTAATCACAGCACTAAATAAGCGTTATCGTAAGGGGGGTTTTAAGAGGGGTACGTCTTCCAAGCTCTAACAAAAACACTTATTTTTCAGAGGCTTAGGAGGAAGAACTGGTGGAGCCAAGCGGAATCGAACCGCCGACCTCTTGAATGCCATTCAAGCGCTCTCCCAACTGAGCTATGGCCCCACTGTTCTGTCACACACTGCCCTGTCCTGTTCTACAACAAGTCCTGCGGTGTGTGTTGAGCCTCTTACAACCTCCTTAAAATGCTGACAAGCCCTAATTTTTAATCTGGGAGCACTTTCATCTCACGCAGTGCCGCAACAAGAGGGAGGAGCGGCAAACCCTGAATGGCAAAAGCATCACCCTCTATTGCAGCAAACAACTGTATGCCCGGACCTTCCAGCCGGTAAGAGCCGACACAACCAAGGCAGGCCTCTCCCTCCAGCGCCAGATACTGTTCCATAAATGCGTGTGAAAATACACGCATGCTCAGCTTTGGGCAGGCAACATGCCGCCAGAGAATATGCCCATTCCGGCACAGCACGACCGCAGTATGTAAGGTATGCGTCTTCCCCCTCAGCTCAAGCAACTGCTGGCGGGCCCCTGCCACTCCCTTCGGCTTGTCATACCATGTGCCATTACAACTCAGCATCTGATCCGCCCCGATCACAAACCGATCGGTTTTTTGAATCGAGAGTGCTTTTGCTTCAGCAAGGCGAAGGGCAACCGTATCGGCAGACCAGTTCTGCTGTAAGCCTTCGTGCTTGAGATGCGCCTCATCCACCTCGGACACTTCAACATCAAAGGCCAGTCCGGCATTTTCCAGAATACGCCGCCTGGCAGCAGAACCACTGGCCAGAAGCAGTTTGTCCGCACTGTTCTGTATTAGAGTCGGCGTTAGTACTAAATCAGTCACGGAAGCGAGTCTCTTTCAGGTACTGGTGAAAAATGGGGCTGTGAGTACTTCCCTTAGTACCGGGGTACATGTGGATTGTACGGAGTTCAGAACATGGCCGTACCGAGTACCGGGCACAACCTGCAACTCTCATGAACCGGTGAGTTGTACACAGGGGTGGTTGGATGTTTTCTGGATAACTCCAAAAAGCCTTTATTTTGCAAGGGTCTTCAATCTGTACACAGTGTGGGAAAGATGGGGTACATTTTTGGAATGCCGGGTACCCCGTTATCAACAGTACCCTCATATCTCATCAAATCTTTTTCTTTCTTTTTTTATAGGAAGAGGGGCGTGGACAGCGCGGACAAAGACGTGCAGGACTGCTGCTCATGACAACGCAAACACATATTCCCGCCGCCAAACGCCTGCTCAGAACTCTTAACGGGGAGGCACTGTGGCCACCCCCGATGTGGCTGATGCGACAGGCCGGCCGGTTCCTGCCTGAATTCCGCGCCATGCGAGCACAGGCGGATTTTCTAACCCGTTGTATGACGCCCGATATCGCAACGGAGTTGACCTTGCAGCCCATCCGCCGCTTTGGCATGGACGGCGCAATTCTGTTTTCTGATATTCTGATCCTGCCATGGGCCATGGGCCAGTCGCTGGAGTTTGTAGAGGGCACAGGCCCTGTTATGGGAGCCATTCGCTCCGAACGGGACTTAAAAGCACTGGACCCGGCCCGGATTGCACAAGCTACAGCCCCTGTGCTGGAAACTCTGGCACGCCTGCGTAAGGCAGTAGATGGGCCAGACAGTATTGGCGTTGCTAAACCCGGTGCCACAACCCTGCTTGGCTTTACCGGAGCCCCCTTTACGGTTGCGTGCTATATGGTTGAAGGGCATGGCTCGCGTGAGTTTTCTGTAACGCGGAACATGGCTTTTTCCGAACCCGCTCTTTTTGACAGGCTTATGGCTCTGTTGACCGAAACAACAGCGATCTACCTTTGCGCTCAGATCGAAGCCGGGGCAGAAGCGGTCATGTTGTTTGATTCATGGGCCGGGCTTCTGCCACCTTCAGAATTCCGCCGTCATGTCATTCAGCCAACCCGGCAGATTGTGCAAACCATCAAGGCCCGCCATCCACATGTGCGTGTTGTTGGCTTTCCCCGTCTGGCAGGGGTAATGGCTGCGGAATATGCGCGTGAAACGGGCGTGGATGTTCTTGCGCTCGATACCGGGGCCGACATGGCCACCATGCGGAATTTGGTGCCCGAAACTCTGGGCCTACAGGGTAATCTGGACCCGGTTGCGGTACTTGCCGGTGGCGAGGCCATGCGGCGCGAAGCCCTGCATGTGCGTGAGGCCGGGCGGGGCCGTGCCCATGTGTTCAACCTCGGGCATGGCGTTCTGCCTCAAACACCTGTCGAGCATGTGGGGGATCTTGTGCGGACCGTGCGGGAAACAGCCTGATGAGTGGTGCACTCTCGCAGGTTTTTCGCGGGCCACTCAAGCTTGTCATTTTTGACTGCGACGGTGTGCTGGTTGATAGCGAGGAAACCTGTTGCCGCCTGTGTGCACAGGCGGCGCGGGAGGCAGGGTGGCCTGTGCCGGACCATCTGGCCGTCCAGACGTTTTCTGGCATGTCGCTGGCAACTATTCAGCCCATGATTGAGCAAAACGCGGGCAAAACGCTGGGGCCTCAATGGGAGCCAGCCATGCAGCAGCGTTTTGTGGCTGCCATGAAGGAAGGGGTTGAACCCATAGCCGGCGTGCATGCCATGCTAGATGCCGTGCAAAAATTGGGTATTCCTGTGCGGGTTGCCTCCAATTCCTCTGGTGAGGAAATGGAGGTAAAGTTTGAAAACACCCGTCTTTCAGCGTATTTTGATGGGCGTATCCATTCTGCACGGGATATGGGTGTGCCCAAACCCCGGCCCGATGTGTATTTTGCAGCTGCCAAGGCGGAAGGTGTTCTGCCTTGCGAATGTGTGGTGCTTGAAGACAGCGACCCCGGTGCCAAGGCCGCAGTAAACGCAGGTATGGCTTGTGTTATGCTCCGTGTGCTGGAAAAACCTATTCCAGATTGGAAAGGTATTGAGAAAATAAGCAGGTTATCGGAATTTCCGGATATTTTGTCCAAACTGCTCAAGGTCACGCCATAATGGTTTTTGACGCGCTACTCCCATGGGTTCGGTGGTTTGTTGCCTTTCATATCATGTCTGTTATGGCATGGATGGCCGGGTTGTTTTATCTGCCCAGACTGTTTGTCTACCATTGTCAGGTTAAGGTGGGCACGGCAGAGAGTGCGCGTTTTAAAATTATGGAACGTCGGCTGATCAAGGCGATTATGGTGCCTGCCATGTGTTCCAGTCTGCTATTTGGTGTTCTTCTGGTTTTAACACCGGGTTCAGTCGACTGGAGTGCTGGCTGGTGGCACCTTAAACTGTTCTCGGTTTTTCTGATGTTTGCTTTTCAGGGGTTTTGTGGCCGCTGGTCTAGAGGATTTGCACAGGATAAAAACCAACATTCGGAAAAGTTTTATAGAATAGCTAATGAAATACCAACTATTCTAATGATGGTCATTGTGATTATGGTTGTTGTCAGACCATTTTAAAAACAGTTTATAAAATCAAAGATAGTTATATATCATATTAAAGTTCATATAATATCTATCAAGCGTTGCGGAGTATTCGCCACGCGTATGACATCGGGGTAACACGGCATATGTCTGTGTTGTATCCAAAGCCTTACAGGCTGAGACATAGCTTATAAAAAGAGTGGCAAAAACATGGATTATTTTTTGCTCCTATGTTTGAATTAACAGAATTTGTAAAAATCCGAACATCAGGGAGAAAACCTTATATGTCCTTAACTGTACATTCCGTTGCGGTATTTTGTGGCTCCCGCATGGGGGATAAGCCGGTTTACCGTCATGTTAGCGAACTGGTTGGCAAAACACTGGCCGAGAAAAACATTCGACTGATTTATGGTGGTGGCGCCAATGGTCTGATGGGTGTTGTTGCAGATTCCGTTATCAAATCTGGCGGGGCGGTAACCGGGGTTATTCCTGAGTTTTTAAAAACCCGTGAACGTATGCACGATCAGGTATCAGAACTGATCGTGACGGATTCCATGCATGCGCGCAAACAGATCATGTTTGCAAAAGCAGATGCATTCTGGATTCTTCCCGGTGGATTTGGCACTTTTGATGAAACCATGGAAATCCTGACATGGAAGCAGTTGGGCCAGCATAAAAAGCCTATTCTGGTCATTAACGTGGATGGATGGGCCGATGCCATGATTGCCATGCTGGATACGGCTGTTGCACAGGGTTTTGCCTCGGCTGAGGCACGGGCGCTGCTGCGGGTTGTTCCAGATGTTGCGGCCGCTCTGGCCTGTTCCACACTGGCCGAGCAGGTGAATGACCTGCCCATGACAGCCCTATAGGGAAAGGGCTGGATGCATTTACGCTCTTGCTTATAAAGCGGGAGAGATGTATAGCGCATTCAGCCATTACGGAGTGTAGCTCAGCCTGGTAGAGCACTGTGTTCGGGACGCAGGGGCCGGAGGTTCGAATCCTCTCACTCCGACCATGGTTTTTCTGGAAAATAAAAATTACCCCTACGGGGTCATGTGCATAAGAAAAGTCTTATGTAGCAGAATGCAGCTTTGTGCGTGGGCGGCCTCTGGGCTGGATTGCCTGCGTGTTATGGCTGCACCATTCTTGCGTTTAACAGATAAAAGCTGATGCCAGAGTCAACAAAACCCCCACGTCCATTACGGCCGTAGGGGTTTTTGCAATTGCGGTCTGGGTTAACGCTCAGGCCCGTTTGGCGATAGCGGTATAATGGTCCTCTACTGCGGTATTGGCAGCAAAAAGACCGGCATGAACATCATGCACCTGCCCGACCAGAAGGCTCTCCCACCGGCGCATATCGGCTTGCCGGTCCGCCTGAATACCCTGATTGAGTTCTTCAAACTGCAACGCTGCAAAAGTGCCCAGAACAATGCTGGAAACAAAAGCCGCACTGGCAACCAGACCGGGGAGGGAGAACGCATAGTCCGACCAGCGCTCGGATTCCGGCAGGGATTGCCACAAGAAATGAGAAAAGGCGGAATTGTCGGTAAAATCCTGCCAGTGCACGGCAAGCCCTGCATGAAAGACAGAAAATTTAAGTCCGCAGGTTATAAAAATAAACGTGGAGCAGATCGCAAGGCTCAGGGCTGCGAGCCAGAGGGAGACGAATGTTGCTTTTTTCCATGCCATGTGTCCGGCCTCCTAATTTGGGTTTGTTAGGGGGCAAAAGCGCAACGGTGTGGTGGGTGCACCTCGCTTTCTCCATTGTTTAAATGGTATATCAGGTATTCAATATATGCAAGACAAATCACGCAAGTGCTGCGTTTTCAACAGGGCAGGAAAAGTGACTGCCTCATGCTGGAAAGCATCCCCCTGCGTGCCCATTTTTAGAACATGATTGTCCTGTCTGTTAGGCAACAGGCAAGAGTGGGGAACTTAAAATGATACAGGCAAGGCGGACAAAAACCGGCGTGTTAGCCATATTACTGGCAGGGACAATTCTGTCTTTCAGTCCGGCTCATGCTCAACATGGTGGTGGTCATTTTGGGGGTGGTCCGGGGGGAGGTGGCCACTTTGGTGGGCCGGGTGGTGGCTGGCACGGCGGTGGCCCCGGTGGCTGGGGTGGCGGTGGTTGGCATGGAGGCGGCTACGGCGGCGGCTGGGGCTACTCGGGTTATTATGGTGGTTATGGCGGTTGGAACCCTTATTGGGGAAACCCATACTGGAATCCCTATTGGGCAGGCTGGGGATGGTCCATGCCGTATGTTTATAATGGCATGGCCACTACACAAGCGTATGGTGGCGGCTACTATCCGCAATATAATCAGGCACCCCCGCCCCCCATGCCGCAGAATGTTCCGGCACAGCCAGTCAACGGGCAGGGCAGTTATCCTCCTCCGCCATCCTATTATGGCAGCCCTGATTATGGGCAATACCCGGCCACATCCAATATGGAACCTCCCCCACAAAATATGCAGGGGAGCGATGGAACCGCAATGTTCAATTGTAAAAATGGCTATTTTTACAACAACTTAACGCAAAACTGCGACATAAAGTAACGCTGTCAACGCGGGCTGGTGCCCATTCTGTATTGCGTGATCAGCTTTGGCGCTCAGGGGCGTGGGGAAGTGGCGCTCCCTCCAACTCCAGCAGCCATATTTTATCGTCTACGCCGCCATCTCCCGAATAGCCACCAAGTCCATTACGGGCCAGCACACGGTGGCAGGGAATAAGAATGGGAATGGGGTTGCGCCCAACCGCCTGCCCGACAGACTGGGGGCTACCACCCAGTTTTTGTGCCATCTCGCCATATGTTATGGTCGTGCCTACGGGAATGTTTTGCAAAAATTCCCATATTTTTTTCTGGTATGCCGTACCATAAGGCTCCAGAGGGAAAGGGAATGCACCCAGTTTGGCCGGGTCATCAAA
Organism: Acetobacter sp.; assembly: GCA_047719095.1. Lineage (GTDB taxonomy): Bacteria > Pseudomonadota > Alphaproteobacteria > Acetobacterales > Acetobacteraceae > Acetobacter. The sequence continues at coordinate 6,799 of JBDNSL010000023.1, read as the reverse complement.
CCATTGGTCCAGCCATTCCCGCGCCTGACAGAGCAGAGGTGTTTCGGTCTGGTCACGGCCCCAGCCCCAGTCGAGAGAAATAATTTTCCCGTCCTCTTCAGAGAGGGTAAGTGGCCCTAGTGGGGAATGAAGGGAAAGCTGAGGCATGGTCACTTTCTTTCTGGTTGCATAATGCAGTGCCGGCGCAAAAGCAGGTAAAACAGATACGGGTCTGGCAGGACGGGCCGGTATTGTCTGCGTTTTATCATGTTTTAAATCTACGTTTGCAGACAAAAATGCATTAAAAACACTTGGTTGTATTATGCAAAATAGTAAGGAACAGGCTTAGGTGGGTTATCAGGGGGAAGACACTATTTTTGCGCTTTCTACAGGGGTGGAGCGCGCTGCCATTGCTGTCATGCGCGTAAGTGGCAAAGGAAGTGCTGACCTGCTGGTAAAGCTCTGTGGCCCGCTGCCCCCGCCACGCAAGGCGGTCTTACGGCGCGTGTGGCGGCAGGCGGATGTGCAGGACACATTGCTCGACGAAGCGCTTGTGTTGTGGTTTCCCGGCCCCAAAAGCTATACGGGGGAAGATGGGTTTGAACTTCACCTCCATGCTGGGCCTGCCATTATTCAGGCTGTGGCCCAAGCCCTTGTGCAAGGTGGGGGGCGCCCGGCGGAACCGGGAGAATTTACCCGCAGGGCCTTTACCAATGGCCGCATGGATCTGGTTGAGGCCGAAGGGATAGCCGATCTGGTAGCGGCGGAAACAGAAAGCCAGCGCAGGCAGGCTCTGGCCCAAGCCGATGGCGCATTAAGCCGCGTGTATGAAGGATGGGCGGAGCGGCTGAAAAAAATTCTCGCTTTCCAAGAAGCGCTGATAGATTTCCCGGATGAGGATATTCCCCCCGAGGTGGATGAGGAAATCCGGGCGGGCATTGGCCAGCTTATTGAGCAGATGCAACGCCACATTGCCGATGGCAAGCAGGGGGAGCGTATCCGCCGTGGTGTGGTTTTTGCCATTACCGGCCCGCCCAATGCGGGCAAGTCCAGCCTGCTGAACTGGCTGGCCGAACGGGATGCAGCCATTGTTTCCCCCATTGCGGGAACAACGCGTGACGCGCTGGAAATTGTGGGCAGTCTGGCCGGGATCAAGGTTACATTTGTAGATACCGCAGGCCTGCGGGAAACCGAGGATGAGATTGAGGCGGAAGGTGTTCGTCGTGCATTGTTTCACGTGAAACAGGCGGACTGCGTTGTGCAGATGTTTGCCGCAACAGAAATACCGCAAAGTGTTTTCCCCGGCGCACTTCTGGTTGGGAACAAGCTTGACTTGGCCCCCCTTCCGGCAGAGGTAGAGGGCGTTGAGGTTATTCCGGTCAGCTTGAAAAGCGGTCAGGGGCTGGATGCACTGCGCCAGATTCTGGAGCATAGAGTGCAGGCATTAACGGCGTCTTCCACCGGCATGCCACTGTTAACCCGTGCGCGCCATAGTGCTGGTGTGCAGGACGCCTGCGCCAGTCTACAAGGTGCGCTGGCACAGGACTGGCCGGAACTGCGGGGCGAGGAACTGCGGCTGGCCATGCGGGCATTGGGCCGACTAACCGGGCATGTTGGGGTTGAAGAACTGCTGGACGCAATTTTTGGGCAGTTCTGCATAGGTAAGTAAAAGTGTGGTGCAGGGTTTATGGATATGATGATGTCCTATGATGTGATTGTCGTTGGCGGTGGCCATGCCGGGTGCGAGGCCGCAGCGGCGGCTGCACGCTGTGGGGCCAGAACGCTCCTGCTCACACATAATAAAAAAACGGTTGGCGCCATGTCCTGTAACCCGGCTATCGGGGGGATTGGCAAAGGGCATCTGGTGCGCGAGATTGATGCGCTGGATGGCCTTATGGGCCGTGCTGCGGACCGGGCGGGCATTCATTTCAAACTGCTTAACCGTTCCAAGGGGCCAGCAGTGCAGGGGCCGCGTGCGCAGGCTGATCGTATGTTATACCGGCAGGCCATTCAGGACCTGCTGACCCAGACCCCGGGGCTGGACATTGCCGAGGGTGCCGCAGCAGACCTGCTGTGCCAGAGCAACGGGCGGGTGCGTGGTGTTGTGTGCGAGGATGGCAGGCAGTGGCTGGCCGGTGCTGTTGTGCTGACAACAGGCACGTTTTTGGATGGGGTCATTCATATCGGGCATGACGCACACCCAGCCGGGCGCATAGGGGAGCAGCCCGCCATAGCGCTGGCACACCGCCTGCGTGCCATGCACCTGCGGATGGGCCGCCTGAAAACCGGAACGCCTGCAAGGCTCGAGCGAAACAGCATTAACTGGGGCATTCTGGCTGAGGATAAGGGCGATGCCATACCCGAACCATTCAGCCGTTTGACACACGCCATCACCAACCCGCAAATGGTGTGCGGTATTACCGCTACCACGCAAAAAACCCATGATTTAATCAAAGAGCACCTGCACCTGTCCGCAGTGTATGGGGGGGGAATTTCGGGGCGTGGGCCGCGCTATTGCCCCTCCATAGAAGACAAGGTTGTGCGGTTTGCGGACAAGACCAGCCACCAGATTTTTTTAGAGCCAGAAGCACTGCCCGAGCATGAGGGCGGCCATCTGGTTTACCCCAATGGTATTTCCACCAGCCTGCCGGCTGCTGTGCAGGACGCCATGATCCATACCATCCCCGGTCTGGAGCAGGCCGTTATCGCGCAGTATGGCTATGCGGTGGAGTATGACTATGTTGACCCGCGCGAACTCTCAACCTCACTGGAACTGCGCCAATGCCCCGGCCTGTTTTTGGCGGGGCAGATTAACGGCACAACAGGGTATGAGGAGGCAGGGGCACAGGGCCTGCTTGCCGGTATAAACGCTGCGCGCTGTGCGGGTGGTCAGTCCGCTGTCAGTCTGGATCGGGGTAAGGCGTATATTGGTGTTATGGTCGATGACCTGACAACTCAGGGTGTGAGCGAGCCGTACCGCATGTTCACATCCCGTGCGGAATACAGGCTGACCCTGCGGGCAGATAATGCTGATATCCGCCTGACAGGGCTGGGTATGGAGTGGGGGTGTGTTGGCCCACAACGTCGGGCGGTTTTTGAACAGGACCTGGCGGAAATTGAGGCCACAACACAGCGGGCAGGGGCCGAAGGCTGGCCACCTCAACAGCTTGCCGCCATGGGTATGAAGGTCGCTCAGGATGGCAGGCGCAGGACCTTGCTGGAAGTGCTGGGCTATGGGGCCGAGCCTGCTGTTGTTGCACAGGTGGCTCCGTGGTTTATGGCCGTGCCCGAGCGCGTGCGCCAATACGTAACCACACAGGCCCGCTACAGTGGGTACCTGAACCGCCAGAACCGGGAAATCAAACAGCTCGAGGCCGAGACAGAAATCCGTTTTCCCGTAAAAATGGACTTTGGCAGCATAGGTGGGCTTAGTGCGGAAATGAGGGAAAGGCTGGAGCAGGCCCAGCCCGAAAGCTTTAGTGCAGCACAGAGAATCCCCGGTATGACGCCTTCTGCCCTAATGACAATTCTTGCGTATCTGCGCAAAGGTCAGGACCATGCCCATGTCGGTTGAGCGTATTGTTGTTTCACGTGAAACAGAAGAGCGTTTGCAGGCTTACATGGCCTTGCTCAAAAAATGGAACGAGCGGATCAATCTGGTCTCCCCACGGGATATGGATAACCTGTGGGAGCGGCATATTCTGGATAGTCTACAGCTTGTACCTTTGATAAAAGGGCACAGGCAATTTGTTGATATGGGGTCTGGCGGTGGTTTTCCCGGCATTGTGGTCGGGATTGCAGCCGACATTCCCGGTGTTCTGATCGAATCGGACCAGCGTAAAGCCGCATTTTTGCGCGAGGCGGCCAGAATAACCGGCGCACGGTTAAGCATTGAACCATGCAGGCTGGACCGTGCAGAGGTGCAACCCGCCCCGGTTGTAACGGCCCGCGCACTGGCCCCGTTGGACAAATTGCTCGAATGGGCGCGCCCCCTGCTGGAGCCCAATGGTGTTGGGCTGTTTTTAAAAGGACGTCAGGCCGAACAGGAAATTGAGGAAGCCGCCCGGACATGGCGGTTTGATGTCCGGTCATGGCCAAGCAAAACAAGCCCTGATGGTGTTATTCTGGAAGTGAGTAATTTTAATCGTGCAGAAGGCTAACAAAAACAGCAAAGGCTGCTGCATTCTTGCAGTGGCAAACCAGAAAGGTGGCGTGGGCAAAACAACCACCGCTATCAATCTGGCCGCAGCTCTGGCAGCCGGTGGCGCTCGTGTTGTGCTTCTGGATCTGGACCCGCAGGGGAATGCATCCACAGGTGTTGGCGTCAGTTACGATGCCAGAAAAGGCGGGGCCTATGCCCTGCTCATGCACGAAAAATCAGCTCAGGACCTTCTGCAATCCACCGAGATTGAAAACCTGTCGGTTATTGCCGCCAATACGGAACTGGTCGGGGCCGAAATTGAACTGGTGGAAACGCAGGGCCGCGAGCATCGGCTGCGCGAGGCGCTGGAGCCTCTGGCACAGCAGGTGGACTATATTATCATAGACTGCCCTCCAAGCCTTGGCCTGCTTACCCTGAACGCACTTGTGGCGGCCCATGGTGTTCTGGCTCCGTTGCAGTGCGAGTTCTTTGCTCTTGAAGGTTTGGGGCATCTGGTCAAGACCATTGGCCACGTGACCAAAAACATGAACCCCGGTCTCAAGGTCGCAGGAATTGTGCTGACCATGTATGACAAGCGCAACAATCTGTCCGAACTGGTTGCGGCCGATGCACGCAGCTTTTTTGGCGATGATGTGCTTGAGACCATTATTCCACGGAACATTCGTATTTCCGAGGCGCAAAGCCATGGTCTGCCAGTTATGACCTACGACCCCCGTGCTACCGGGGCCACCGCCTATCAGGCGCTTGCCGCCGAAATTATGAGGAGAACGGCATGAGCGCGCCACCACGGAGCAAATCCGCCCCCCGGCCCAAACTGGGGCGGGGCCTTGCTGCATTGCTGGGGGAGCCTACAGCCGTGGCTGCCAGCAGGCCGGGGCATGAGCCAGAACAAAAAGGTGGTGCCGTGAGCGTTCTTCCAGTTGAAGCACTTGTAGCCGGTCCTTTCCAGCCCAGGCAGGATATGGAGCCTGAAGCTCTGGAAGAATTGGCCGCATCCATTCGTGAACGGGGCATTTTGCAGCCTATTCTGGTGCGCCCCGATCCGAATAAAAAAGGGCAGTACCAGATTGTCGCGGGTGAGCGGCGCTGGCGCGCGGCACAGCTTGCCCAGTGCCACGAGGTGCCGGTGCATGTGCGTGACCTGAGCGAAGCTGACGCCATGGCGGCAGCACTGGTTGAAAACCTCCAGCGTGCAGACCTTAATCCGGTGGAAGAGGCCGAAGGCTTTAACCGGCTGATGGATGAATATAGTCTGACGCAGGAAGATCTGGCTAAGGCTATTGGCAAATCGCGCCCTCATGTTGCCAATACGCTACGTCTGCTTAAACTGCCAGATGCCGTGCGTATGGAGCTTAAAAAGGGCGCACTTTCGGCAGGCCATGCCCGGGCCTTGCTCCCACACCCGAACCCCGTAGCGGCCGCAGCCGAGGTTATTGCCAAAGGACTGTCCGTTCGCCAGACAGAAGCACTGGTGCAAAAAGCACTGGAACAGCAGAGCAGTGCCCCGGCTGGAAAAGAGAAAAAAGCAAGAAACCCCGAAATAGCAGCCCTTGAGCGTGATCTGGCAAGCCGGTTGGGCTTAAGGGTTGCCGTCAATTTTGATGGGCGCAAGGGCGGGTCTTTGGAAATCCATTACAAAAGTCTCGATCAGCTGGATACGGTTCTGGCTTTGTTAAAATCCTGAATTTTCAGGCTTGTGCTTGTTAAAAAGGGGTGGTAAAAGACCACCACTTCAGCCCCATAAGGCTGTAAGGGTGCATAGCTCAGTTGGTAGAGCAGCTGACTCTTAATCAGCGGGTCCAAGGTTCGAGTCCTTGTGCACCCACCAAGCTTTTCCTTAGCTTTTGGTGGTTTTCAGGTTTCAGGCTGGCAGGGTTCACCTGCCTTCCGGAGTCAATCCGGTTTCATTTGAAACCGCGTTTTCTGAGCTGGCATGGGGCAGGGTTCTTTCCCGCCACAGATTTTCTCTCTCAAAAACCTGACAGCCTTGGCCCTCCGGCTACCTGTGTGTCTTTTTGTTTCAATTTCGCGGATGCAAAAATTTGCCCATGGCGCGGTCCGGGTGCTCATGGCCGCTAGAGATTGGATACCCCCATCCCCATGACAGTCACCAGCGTTTGAAAACTTGATTTTTTTCAAACAGCCGAAAAAATCCGCGCGTGAGCCTGATGCGGTTGCGGTGCCCAAGGGCATCCCGACTTTCCGATAGCCCCCGGCCTATGAGCCAAGGTTGAGATATGCGCTTTACGCATGATCGTGGCCGCGTCACACCTTCCCGTTCTTACCACCCCTACCCAAAAAAAGGTGTAACAGGTGTATCACTCTGGATAAGTGACTGATTTACTTATCTAAAAGTGATACACCTTTTTTGTTCTGGCTGTTACACCTGCCGAAAATAGGTGTATCATTTTGAAAGCATGAATGGCTGTTTTCTGCCATTTATAGGGATATTGCTGCTCTAAATGGCTGGTTTTCCCTGCTTTTTTCCCCTTAAAATACACATTTTTCGTTATGCTTTTGATGCATGGCTCTGCCTGTTTTAGCTCTGAAATACTCAAAAATCGGAAAAGAAACCCGCGCGCTGCCCGCGCACACCACGCACGCCATGCCCACGGCTCACGCAGGCTCGGCTGCATCCTTGCAGCGATAAACAGAGGC
>JBDNSL010000022.1:0-30540 GCA_047719095.1 Acetobacter sp. | reverse complement strand
CCCGGACGAAACTCACCATGGCTGCTTCCTTCCGGACCTGACCGGTTTAGCAAGGCGTCCGTCCACCGCCGACTTTCCGGGGCTACACCTAGCACCAAACCCAAGGCCATGCCAAGCCTGCTGGCAGCTTTTCGGGGTTGTTTCTTTACCTCTCCAACACAGACAGGCTAGAAAACAGGATAATTGGTGCGCACCGTCGCAGACTCAGGAGAATTGTGCTCGTGTCCGGTTTCCGTTTGTATCATGCCGCTATGGCATCTGTTCTGCTGGCTGGCGGCCTGAGCCTGACTCCCGCTGCCCGCGCAGCTGATGATGAGACAGCCCCCCGCAACAACATCAACAACATTCAGTTGCAAAAGGAGCTTGCGGTTCTGCACTTCAAGCCCGATGCAGCGGGGCCTGCCTGCATAGACTCGCTCAAGGAACTGCATAAAACGCAGGATCTGTTGCAAAAGGACGAGGAAGGCACACGCAACCAGGACCTGACGGTTGCCGAGGACGTGCTTGAATCCGACTTTGAAACCTCGATCGAGGCCTGTGCCGCCGATGTGGAAAAACTGTGTGAGACACACAACCCGGCCGCCGACCTGCGCGCTGCCTGCGAAAAAATAGACAGCCTGCCCACCAAGGATGCACAGGCGGCTGACTGAGCGCCCATTCCGCCCCACATCTGGCACAGGCCCTGACATGCCCCCACCCACCCAGACCGCTGGCGCCACGCGCATACCCTGCCCGGCTGGTTCCTATGGGTGGCGGCCGCTGGTGCTGTGCGCGGTTCTGTTCTTTACCATCGGATTTGTAACATGGCTGAACGGGCCGCTGATCTCTTTTGTGCGGGTGGCATTTGCCCTGAATGACCTGGCGGCTTTTATGGTGCCGCTTGTTTTTTATTGTTCATACTTCCTGTTTTCCATCCCTGCGAGCCTGAGCGTTACGCGCACAGGCTTTAAAAGCGGGCTGGTGTACGCCCTGCTGATTATGGCCACGGGCATGGCGCTTGCAGGGCAGTGCCTGCGCGGTGGCTCCTACCCCGGTGCTCTGGGCGGCTTTTTGGTGCTTGGCGCGGGGCTGGCGGTGTTACAGGTTGCCATAAACCCCTATGTCAGCTTTTTAGGCCCCGAAAACCGGAGTGCCCAGCGCATTGCCATTATGGGTATCTGCAACAAGCTTGGTGGCATTGTAGCCCCTATTGCGCTGGCAACACTGGCCATGCGCCATATTGCAGACATATCCGCAACAGTACCAACCCTAACAGACCCGGCACAACAGCGGGCTGTACAGCAGACTTTTCTTAACGCCGTGTACTGGCCCTATATGGGCATGGCGTTTTTTCTGGCGCTAACTGCTTTATGCACGGCCCGCTCAGCCTTACCGGACATTCACACAAGACCTGAAAAAACCAATGAAAAAGAAAAAGACTTTATAAAATATCCATCAGACATCCTGAGCAGTAGAACCCTACTGGGGGCTGGAGCCATGTTTTGCTACGTGGGGGTGGAAGTCCTGTGTGGTGATGCCATAGGCACATATGCACAGGGGTTTGGAATATCGCTCGACCAGACAAAGTTTTTTACGTCGATTACACTTTTTTTCATGCTGTGCGGGTATGTGTGCGGCCTTGTCCTGTCTCCACGTTTTATAACGCAGGAGCGCTACCTTGCCCTGTCCTGCGTGTGTGGGGGCCTACTCAGCCTTGGAGCATGGGCAACGCAAGGCTATGCATCCGTCGCGTGCGTAACCTTACTTGGCTTTGCAAATTCCATGATTTTTCCATCCCTTTTCCCTCTTGTTCTTAAAGGGTCTGGTCGCCATACGGCGCAGGTTTCGGCTTTTCTGGTCATGGCGTATTGCGGAGGCGGGGTTGTGCCGCAACTTTTTGTTCTTTTAAAGCCATTCATGGGTTTTCAGGCAGCCTTTGCATGTCTGGCACTGGTGTCCTATGGGCTGATTGCTGCATACACAGGCCACTTCACAAACCGGAATTTTAATAAATCCCCCGCTTATGGTGAAAGTTTTCTCAACCATGACTGAACTCAAGGGCCACCTTGTTCTGCCCGACCGCGTTGTGCCGGGTTGCATTACCTTTGGCGAGCACCTCCACACCGTAACGCCAGACAGCACAGCCCCTGCCGAGCGGTATATTCTACCCGGTTTTATTGACTGCCATGTTCATGGCGGTAATGGCGCAGATACAATGGAGGGTGTGCAGGCCATTCACACCCTTGCCCGCTTCCATGCCCGGCACGGCACGACCACCATTCTGCCCACCACCATTACCAGCCCATGGCCGGACGTTATGGGCGCACTTGCCGCCATTGCCGAAGTAACCCGCACCCCCATACCCCTTGGGCCAGACGTGTACGGGGCACATCTGGAAGGGCCATTTGTCAGCCCGCACAAGCTTGGGGCACAGCCCCCCCACGCCATTGCCCCCACGGCTGAGCGCGTGCAGGACGTTCTGGCCCATGGCTGTGTGCGTGTTGTCACCCTTGCCCCCGAACTCCCCCATGCACAGGACGCCATGCAACAGTTTGCCCGCGCAGGTGTGCGGGTCAGCCTTGGGCACACGCTGGCAGGCTATGAACAGACCGAGCAGGCCATCTGCCATATCTGCAACGCAGGGGGCACCACAGGTGCAACCCACCTGTTTAACGCCATGGCGGGCATAGAAAGCCGCAAACCCGGCCCGGCCACCGCCCTGATGTGCAGCGATGCCTACGCCGAACTTATTTTTGATACACACCACGTCCACCCCGCCACCTTCCGGCTGGCCCAACGCGTCATGCCCGAACGACTGCTGTTTGTAACAGACGCCATGCGTGCAGCAGGCCAGCCTGATGGCCCAAGCCTTTTGGGGGGGCAGGCCGTTATGGTGGAACATGGGGCTGTCCGCCTGCCCGGCGGCAATCTGGCGGGGAGCGTGCTAACCCTTGATGCAGCCCTGCGCAACGCGGTGCAGGCGGGCCTGCCCCTGCATCAGGCCGCTGTGCTGCTAACGCGCAATCCGGCCCGCTACCTTGGCCTGCACGACCGGGGCAGCCTGCTTGCCGGCAAACGTGCGGATTTTGTTGTCATGGATAGGGCACTGAGCGTGCAGGAAGTCTGGGTTGCAGGCACGCGTATTGCCTGACCCTCTCCCGCTTTAACGCCGGCACGCAAGGGGGGCACCCGCCCCTTACCCTGCCCCGGTCTTTTACGACTCGGGTAGATGCAGGATAAGGTCCACGCCCTTGCGGCTCCCCAGAACTGCGGCTTTTTCCTTTACCGTCAGCCGGTGCTCCGCATCGGACAGGTTGGGGGCTTCCGCCAGCTTGACCAGCCCGACAAGCTGGTCCGCATTAATGGGATCACCCACACCGCGCTCGGCGGGCAGCATGGCAATATGCGCCTGACACAAGGCTTTGTCCGCCCGCAGGGCGCGCAGGGCGTCATCGGGCAGGTTGGGGGTGTGGTCTTCTGCTTCGCCCTGTTCAAGTTTGCACAGAACATCTGGCAGGTGCGTTTCCTCGGGCACCAGCAAAAGCCCTGCCCGCCGAAAACCCAGCCCCATGCCCCGGCTGCTGGTAAACGCCACGAGGGGAATGGAAAAAACCAGCCCAAGCAGCACAGGTGTCATCCAGAAAAACAGGGAGGGCGAGACAACCCATGCCCCAATACCCAGCACAAGGCCGAACAGGGTAAAGCGCGCGTACTGGCGAGCCACCTCTAAAAAGGGAATGCCGCCATCATCACGCCGCTGGGTGTTCCAGCCCGAGTCGTGCCCACTCAGAATGGAAATAACCCCCGATGTCTGGATCAGCATGGCAATAGGGGCGATCAGGCCGCCAATCAGCGTTTCTACCAGAACGGACAGGGCCGCACGGATGGGACCACCCGTTCCGCGCCGCATCTCCGGGTCCAGCAGCAGGGCAATATAGGCCAAAAGTTTGGGTGCCAGCAGCACAACCATGGTGCCGATAAACACGTATTTGGCCTGCACCGGGTCCACGTGTGGCCAGTGCGGGTACAAAAGTTTTGTATCGCCGAAATACTCGGGCCGCTGGAAATGCGCCTGTAGCGAAATTAAAATCCCGGTCAGCAGGAACACCAGCCACAAAGGCGAGGTCACATAGGCCCCAATGCCCACAACCATGTGCATGCGGCTTACCCAGTGTAGCCCCTTGGTTGGCAACACCTTGACGTGCTGGAGGTTGCCCTGGCACCAGCGCCGGTCACGAATGGCCACATCCGTTAGCGAAGGGGGGCTTTCCTCATACGACCCATCCAGTGCCGGAATCATGTGAATGGCCCAGCCGCCACGGCGCATCAACGCCGCTTCCACAAAGTCATGGCTCAGAATATGCCCGCCAAAAGGCGGCTTGCCCGGCACATGGGGTAACCCGGCCTGACTGGCAAAGGCACGCGTGCGGATAATGGCGTTATGGCCCCAGTAGTTGCCCTCCGCGCCATGCCACCATGCAATGCCGTACGCAATAATGGGGCCGTAAACACGCCCGGCAAACTGCTGCAACCGCGCAAACAGGGTGGTGCCACCCACAATAACCGGCAAAGTCTGGATCAGCCCCACGCCGGGGTTGCGCTCCATGGCATCGGCCATACGTACCAGCGTTTGGCCGGACATGACCGAGTCCGCATCCAGCGTGACCATGTGGTCGTAAGCGCCGCCAAAACGGCGCACCCACTCGCCCACATTGCCCGCCTTACGCTCAACATTGTTATGCCTGCGACGGTAAAAAATACGGCCCTGCCCCCCCACCTGCTCGCGCAGGGCCAGAAAGGCGGCTTCTTCCTTGACCCACACATCCGGGTTTGTGGTGTCGGAGAGAATGAACAGGTCAAAACTGTCCAGCCGTCCGGTTTCTTCCAGACTGGTGTAAATGGCGCGTAGCCCGGCCATAACGCGGTGCGGGGGTTCGTTATAGGTTGGCAGCAGCAGGGCTGTTTTACGCGCCAGTTCCGGCAGGGGGCCGGTGCGGCGGATGCCAAGACCAAGGCCACCATGGGCCACCAGCGAGCAGAACCCCGCAACCGAGGACGTAAACGCAAGGGCGATCCACATGAACAGCGCAATAAACAGCACCAGCATGATCACGCCCAGAGCGGACACGCCCGCCTCGTCCATAACCATATGCGTGCGCCATGCGCCGTATGCGGTCAGGGCAAGGGCTGAGCCGATAACCGAAAAACGACGCAGCGCAATGCTTGAGGGCGACGTGGGCGGTATGCGCCCCCGCCCTTCCATATTGGCCGGTTTTTGCAGGCTCTGGACCGGCATGTCCAGCGGTGCCTCAGGGGGCAGGGCGTAAAAAGGCTGCGCGGGAGCATCCGTGCTCGGGTCAGGCATTGTCAGGGCGTCCACCGATAGAGCCACTGTTCGGAAATGGGGCCGGAATCCGTCTCCAGCACCGCACTCAGGTCCGCCACCTTGGCATCGCCGGGAACAAATTCAAACGTAGTGCGAATACCGTTATTGGCCGGATTGGGTTCGACGACCACATTCTGAATTTTACCCGCCGATGTTTTGGGGGTGACGTGAAAATGCGTGTCCTTGGGCAGGTGCTCAAAAGGCGTGCCCATAAAGTCTATGGCAAAGAAGCGGGCATCGTTATTATCCACCACCGAGCCAACGCGCGTGGCACCAACCCGTGCCAGCGGGGTGGGGAAGGGGGCATCCCAGCCCCAGTACATGCGGTAGGTAAAGTGGTATTCCTGCCCGGCGCGCAAGGGTTCCTTGGGCCGCCAGAAGGACACGATATTGTCGTTCACCTCATTAGGGGTGGGAATTTCCACCAGATCAACCCAACCCGCACCCCAGTCCCCTATCGGTTCGATCCATAGGGAGGGGCGCTTTTCGTAATGCAGAGCCAGGTCTTCGTAATCATGGAAGGCGCGCCTGCGCTGCATCAGCCCGAACCCGCGAGGAGACACATCCGAAAAGGTTGAAAACTGGAGGTCCAGCGGGTTACGCAGCGGGCGGTAAAGCTGCTGGTCCGCACCCGTCCACATTTGCAGGGCTTCGCTGTCATGGGCGGCGGGGCGCCAGTCGTCCACGTGGTTATGGTCGTTCACGTCAAAATAAAACATGCCGGTCAGCGGCGCTATGCCGGACTGCTCGATTTTGGTGCGGGGGAACAGGGTTGTCTGCACGTCAAATACAGTGCTGTCGCCCGGGCGGATGGTAAAGCGGAACGCGCCGGTTACCGCCGGGCTGTCCAGCAGGGCATGCACCACAACGGACTGCACGCCCGGCTGGGGTTTTTCCAGCCAGAATGCGCGGAAAAGGGCGAATTCCTCCCCCTTGGGGTCCCCCGTGCCATTGGCGAACCCACGTGCGGAAAGCCCGTAATCCTGCCCCTTGGCTACGGCCCGGAAGTAAGATGCCCCCAAAAACACGCAGAACTCCTCCATAACACCGGGGGTGTTAATGGCGGTTCGCAGGCGCACCCCAGCAAAACCCTGATCCTCCGCAACCCTCAGGCTCGGGTCAGCGTAGGTGAACAGGTCGGGGGAGTAGGGCACAACGCCGGACTGGCCGTCCCTGACCTCGTAAATTTCTATGCGGGGGCGATAGAGAAAACCACGGGGGAAAAATTCCACGTCAAACGCCAGATTTTCACCCGCCCACAAGGCACGGTCGGGCCGGTAGGCAATGCCGCGATACTGGTCAAACGTCAGGTTATCCAACGCCTTGGGCAGGTTTTGCCCCGGCGGATGATATTCCGCATTGGACAGCCTGCGGGCAATCTGGATTACGGTGCTATCATCAAACTTGCCTGTGGCGCCACTCAGCCCCTCCGCCCGCGCCTTACGGGCGACTCCGCCAACAAGCGACGCCAAAGTCACGCCTGCCCCGGCCCGAATGACCCCTCGTCGCTGTACGTTTGATGACACTGTAATCTCCCGCTATGATCAATAAGTCTCTGGCGCGATTGTACCTACGCCGTACATTTTGTCACTCAGATAAGGTTTTTTGGAGGCATTCAGCCACAGGTGCGAGCAGGGCTTCCATCTGGCTGATACCAGATTGGGCGGCCTGCGTCGCGTCGCGTTCGATCTGGCGATAAAGCGCCAGAACGGTTTTGCCTGTTTCGGTCAGGAATGCGCCACCACCCCCGCCAGGCCGGGTCATGACCAGCGGCTCCACAAAAAGCTGGTTCAGGTTATCCACCAAAAGCCACGTACGCCGGTAAGACATGCCCATGGCACGCCCTGCCGCAGAAATGGAGCCGGTTTCGGCCAACTGTTCCAGCAGGCGGACCTTGCCATGCCCCAGAGCGGCGCGTCCATCGGCATCAACCCGCAATGTCAGTCTCAGTCGCCCTGTCATGATCTCTGCTTTTCAGTCATAAGTGGCTGCGTGCAACACCACGCATAAACAGCGGAACCTTGGTATGAACACTTTGCGCGCAGATACCATCTGGCGTTTGATGGCGCCAGATGATCTTGGCCACGTTACAGCACTGGCCGCCACAGTGCACCCGGACTACCCAGAAGAAACACCTGTTTTTGCCGAACGCCAGCGCCTTGCCCCAACCGGGTGCCTGAGCCTGATGGCGGGCGGGCAACTGTGTGGCTACCTGATAAGCCATCCGTGGCGGGGGCTGCTCTCCCCCCCACTCAATACCTTGCTGGGCACACTGCCCACACCGGCGGACCGGTGGTACATCCATGATCTGGCCCTTGCCCCACACATGCGCGGCAAAGGCCATGCCCAAGCGGCCATTGCACTGGCAGAAAACGCCGCCCGCACGGCAGGACTGGGCACACTTACCCTGACATCCACCCGCCATGCGCTGCAATTCTGGGCGCGACAGGGCTTTACCCCAGAACCCACCAGTGCGGAAGAACAGGCCATTCTGGCCTCATACGACCCGCAGGCCAGCCTGCTCTCCCGCCGTATTGGCTAGTTAGTCCTCGCCCTCGGCATCATGTTCGGGGGCGACCATCATGGCTTCGGCCACAACGCCTGCATGTTCACGCACCTTGCGCTCAATATCAGCGGCCATTTCGGGGTGGTCACGCAGGAACTGCTTGGCGTTCTCGCGCCCCTGACCAATGCGCTGGCTATCGTAGGAGAACCATGCGCCCGATTTTTCCACAACGCTGGCCTTAACCCCAAGGTCGATCAGCTCGCCCACCTTGCTAATGCCCTCGCCGTACATGATGTCAAACTCGACCTGACGGAAGGGTGGGGCCATCTTGTTCTTGACGACCTTGACCCGCGTCTGGTTGCCCGTCACCTCGTCCTTGTCCTTGATCGAGCCAATACGGCGGATGTCCAGACGGACGGAGGCATAGAACTTAAGCGCGTTCCCACCCGTTGTGGTCTCCGGGTTACCAAACATCACACCAATCTTGAGGCGGATCTGGTTCAAAAAGATCATCAGCGTATTGGAGCGGGCGACTGTGCCGGTCAGTTTACGCAGCGCCTGGCTCATCAACCGGGCATGCAGGCCCACATGGCTGTCGCCCATGTCGCCTTCAAGTTCGGCACGGGGCACAAGGGCTGCAACACTGTCCACCACCAACACATCAATGGCACCCGAGCGCACCAGTGTGTCGGCAATTTCAAGTGCTTGTTCGCCCGCATCGGGCTGGCTGATCAGCAGGTTATCAATATCCACGCCCAGTTTTTTGGCGTAGCCGGGGTCCAGCGCGTGCTCGGCGTCAATAAACGCGCAGGTGCCGCCACGTTTTTGCGCTTCCGCGATGGCATGCAGGGCCAACGTGGTTTTGCCCGAGCTTTCCGGCCCGTAAATTTCCACCACGCGGCCACGCGGCAGACCACCAATGCCCAGAGCAATATCCAGCCCAAGCGAGCCGGTGGAGATGACATCCGACTGTTCCTTGGGCCGCTGGCCCAGCCGCATGACGGACCCTTTGCCAAAAGCCCGTTCAATCTGCCCAAGAGCGCCTTCGAGCGCCTTTGCCTTATCCATTCTCTACCATTCCCTCAGCATATGGGCCGAAAACCCGACCAGAACCCCACGTAGCTCCAAGCCTAAAACCTGTTGGTTCAGGTTTAAAACCCCTGCCACAAACACATTTGCTCCGCAACGCATGGCCGCAAAAGCCCCGCTACGGCCAAGTCCGCGTTAAGAATTTGGACCTGTTTTGTTCCAATATAGAACAAAAAGAAAGCATAACAAGAGTGCCTCCATACTGGCGCCACCCCTGTTATGGTTTTTTACAACGCCGGAGTTAATGGGTGACCGGCGTATAGCCCACAGCCAGCCCAGACCCTCTGGGGTCCGTCCAGCCAAAGCACCGGCCTGCACCGGAGGGAAGCCCACCCGGACAGGATACAAAGTTGGCCCGACCGTTGCCGTTGGTCACCTGTGGCCGCACACCCGCAAGGGCTGCCCGCATGGCAATGGCCGCCGTATCCGCCGCCACATTCTGCCCGGACGCCACGGCTGCCGCACGGAACTCATCCCGACCCTGATGGGCAATGCCCGCAGCCAGCAACGGCTGGGGCCTTTGTGTGGGAGAGGCCCCCAGCACAATACCGGTCGAGCCTGCAATACGCCCCGTGCCAAACAGGTTGTTCATGCTAAGCGCGCAGGCCACGGTCTCTCCCTGCCGGTCAGTCACAACAAAGGATGTGGAGGCAGGCAATGCAGGCAGCGCCCCACCGGAGGACAGGCCACCCGAGTTCAACAGGGCCTGCGCGTCGGCCACACTTACGCTGCTGCCCCTGCCGGTCTGGCGTGCGCGCCATGCCGCCACAGCATGCTCCCCACCACGGCCACCGGCCAGATAGGATGCGGCCATACCCAGCCCGCCATCGGCTGGAGGTGGCAGAAAACTGATATCCACCCCATTGGCATGCACTGTTAGCGGGGTTTCTGCCACAGGCACGTTGTTCCGCATATCCGCGCGGCTTAGACCGCCACCGGCAGCCTGAGCGCCGTCAACAAATGTCTGGGCCAAAGCCCCTGTGTACAGGTCACCCACCCCGGCAATACGCAGGCGCTCCAGCGCGCCGGACAGACGGGTCTGCACCAGAACGTCGTCCGTGGTCAGGGCATGCCCGGTGCTATTGCCAAACACGGCGCGCACTTTGTCATCCGCCAGAAGGGAGGTCTGGACCGCCGCCAGATCTGCTGCAAGGAGGCCACCCACGGGCACCCCGTGCGAGGCCATGTTGCGCGCAGGCACAATAAGGTCCGCAAAATCCACGCTGCCATAGCGCATCTGCATCAGAAAAAGGCCACGAGCGAGCAGGGGAGCAGACGCGGGCCTATCAGCCCCAGCCTCGGGCTGGCTTGGCCCTTGGGGCAGGAAGACAAAAGCCTGACCGGCCGCCTCCCCCGGACGCCACGCAAGGCAGGCCCCGCCACCGCCCAGAGAAGCGCGCGAAGGGAGGGATACCGAAAGGGCCAGCCCCAGCGCCGCCGCAGCATCCGCCGCATTGCCCCCTTTGGCCAGAATATCGCGCGCAACCAGTGCCGCACGCGGCTCGTCTGCTGCGACTTCCCCCACAAACCCGCTAACTGCTGGCTGGCTGACCTGCTCTTTTGGCCCTCCGCAGGCAGCCAGAGTGCCGGTTAGGGCAAGGGCGAACGCCGCCGCGCGGGAACGACCGGACAAGCCGGTACGGGACAGGACAGAACGGTGTTTGTTGAATCGGGCAGCCACGCCTAGCTCTCTCCACTTCTGGCCCGTCCGGCGGGCAGACGTTTTCCACTTTAATCTCCTTGCTGGATTACCCTGCTTTCTTGGTCTCAGCAACAGACTTGCGCGCCACCATGCACACGGAACACTATTGTATTCCCTTGCCCCAAGGGGTGCGCGCGCCGTAGCGTCCTGTTTTACGGATAAGGACACCATGCAGAAACTGATCTCATCACTCTCTCGCCTGACAGCCTCAGGTGCTCTGGCAACCCTGTTTGTGCTGGGCGGACAATCCGCGGCACACGCCGCAACCGATGGCAGCTTTACACCTGCCCAACGGGCCGAAATTGTCTCGATCGTGCGCGATGCGCTTAAAACCGACCCCACGATTCTGACCGATGCGGTCACCGCCATGCAAAGCAAGGCATCGGAACAAAAAGCGACCTCCGCGCTGGAAGTTGTCCGCCGCAACAAGGCGCAGTTTGGCAACAGCACGACCGACATTGTGCTGGGCAACCCGCACGGCTCGCTGAGCGTGGTTGAATTTTATGACCCGCGCTGCCCCTATTGCCGCAAGGTTCTGCCCGACCTGGATGCGCTGGTCGCTGCCGAGCCTGAGTTGCGGCTGGTAGAAAAAGTTATTCCCGTGCTGGGGCCAAACAGCGTGCTGGACTCTCAGGCCATTGTGGCAGCCGGGTTGCAGAATGCCTACAAGCCATTCCAGCAGGCCCTTATGGCCGACACCTCCGCCCCCGGTGTTGAGCGGATTCGCCATGCCGCCACACAGGCAGGGCTGGATGCGGACCGGCTGATCAAGGACATGAAAAGTACCGCCGTTTCCACCGCGCTGGCCCAGAATGTAGCCCTTGCCCGCTCGATTGATCTGGACGGCACGCCAACCTTTATTATTGGCGACCAGCAGATTATTCCCGGCGCGGTCTCTCTGGCTGACCTGAAAGCTGCGGTCGAAAAGCTTAAACAAAAACACTAGACCTTGAAAATCCTGCCTGACTGGCAGGAAAATTCAGGCCAGACCGTAAACTGCACACATGTTTTTGACCATGTGCCGCTTTTTATGGGGATCAACCGCTCCGGGCTTAGGCCCGGGGCGGAAAATACGGTTTGATCTGCCCTGCCATAACCTGACATGTTTATTATTCTGTTTTGTTATTTCTCAAACAAAACGTGCTGTTAATCTGTTTTTTAAAATCCATCCATTTTATTTTCCCGGCTTATGTTGCAGGCTTTTCTTGCAGAACGATCTGGAAATGGAGCGTACAAAAGCCGTTGCAACAAAAGTGAACTTTTCCATTCTCCTCTTTTCTCCACCTCCGAAGTCACTTTACTCTGGTCGCCACAGCATTCTGCGCCAGACGTTTTAACAAAAGGCGCTTTACCCGGATTTCCCCTCTTCCCAACAGGAGACACGCAATGGTTGCCCCTCTGCCACCACAAGCACAGCAGGCGTTACAGGAGCGTGGTTTTTCCCGCAGGCAGATCGGCCGTATTACCCTTATGCTGGGCGCTGGCGCCGTTATGGCTGGCATGCCGTGGCGCACAGCCCGGGCAGATACCCTGCCCGTTGGCGGCACCTACCCACCGGGTTCGATCTTGCTCAACGGTAATGAATTCTGGACTGGCCCCTTCCCCTCCGCACTGCCCGCAGGGCAGAAAGCCTTGCTGAACGGCAACCGTTACCTGACAGGACAGGAGCGCCAGACCCTTATTGAAACCGCCGCAGCCTATGACCATATTGCGCCAGAGCTCATAACCCCATGGCCAGGTTCAAGCGACCCGCTTTGCAGGAGTGTCATTTCCTTCTGCTCTCCCACACAAGGCCTTGTGACCTGCGACCCCACATACGAAACCGTGTGGGGCGTTGCGGAATGGTTGAACATTCCCCTGAACAAAGTCCCTTTACGGGCAGATAACGGTTATAAGGCCGATGTTAGGGCCATGCTCAAGGCCAACCCTCATGCGGGCATGTATTACATATGCAGCCCCAACAACCCCACAGGCACCGTAACGCCTTTAGCCGATATTGCATGGCTGGCACGCAATATTCCCGAAAATTCGGTTCTGGTGGTGGATGAAGCCTATTTGCACTTCAGCACGGCTCCCTCTGCCGTTTCCTTACTCGGATCCTGCCGAAATCTGGTTATTTTACGCACTTTTTCCAAACTGTTTGGCATGGCGGGGCTGCGTCTGGGGTTAAGCATAGCCCACCCCGACCTGCAAAACAGAATGATGCGTTATGATGGTATTTACCAGACGACCATGCTCAGCGTTCCAGCTGTTGCCATTGGCACGGACAGCCTGAAAGACCCGGCCGAAATTGCAAAACGCCGTTCTGAAACAAGACAGAACCGCAAGACCATGCAGGATTGCCTGACCCATTACGGTGTGCAGACCATTCCAAGTGATGCCAACATGCTTATGGCTGACTGGCGCAAGGCCCCTGGTCCGATTGTAACAACCTTTGCACAAAACAATGTTATTATCGGAAGAAGCTGGAATATATGGCCCACATGTTCCAGAATTACCGTAGGTTCCGCCAGTGATGTTCAGGTTTTCTGCAAAGCCATGGAACACGTGGCACATCTTATTTAAATGAAACACTGAGCATACTTAAAAAGAGGGGGAGGAAGCGCAACATCTTCCTCCCCCTCTTTTATATACCGTTCACTCTGGCAATGCCCTGTGGGCACAAACTGTTAGAACAGCACGCCAACAGGTTTTTTACTGAACGTGGTTTTTTCTAAAATACCTGATCGGCTTTCAAAACCGCATGCAGCAGAACATTACTCCCCGCACTCACATCCTCCGGTGTTGCACTTTCCGCCTCATTATGGCTGATGCCATGCAGGCACGGCACAAAAATCATGGCGGTTGGCACAACGCGGGAGACGTACACGGCGTCATGCCCAGCACCCGAAACAATATCGCGCATGGTGTAGCCAAGCTCTTTTGCACTGTCCTTAACACTGGCAATGCACCGTGGGTCAAAATGTACGGCAGGGGAATTCCATGTTGGTGTTACCGTCACCTGCACGTCATTCTCGCGCGCGCAATCCTGCATGCGCTGTAAAAACTCTTCCTCCATGCTCTGCAACACCGGTTCTGAGGGGTTGCGCAGGTCCACGGTAAAACGCACCTCCCTTGGAACAACATTACTGCTGGCAGGGAGCGCGGTAATAATGCCGATTGTGCTCAGCCCTTCGGGCGCATGGGCCCAAGCCACGGCGTTGACCTGCTCAATCATACGTGCCGCTGCCAGAAGAGCATCCTTGCGCATGGGCATGGGTGTTGTGCCTGCATGAGCAGAGCGCCCACGCACACTTACCTCGTACCAACGCATGCCCTGCACGCCTGTAACAACGCCTATGGTCCGATCTTCTGCCTCCAGGACCGGTCCTTGCTCAATATGCAACTCAAAATAAGCCGAGGCCGGGTGCTGGCCACATGTTTGCGCCCCCACAAATCCCCCACGTTCGAGTTCCTGCCGCAAGGTTACTCCGTTTGCATCGGCCCGGCTGCCCGCAAACTCTTCCGTAAAAGCTCCACCAAAAACGCCCGATGCCAACATGGGCGGGGTAAAGCGGGCGCCTTCCTCGTTTGTCCAGTTCACAACTTCCAGCGCATGGTTGGTGGTTATACCCCCATCATGCAGCGCCCGAAGCACGGCAACACCCCCCAACACACCCAGAATGCCATCAAACCGCCCACCTGTGACCTGCGTATCCAGGTGGCTCCCCATCATAATGGGGGGCAGGTCATTAAGAGTTCCGTTACGGCGCGCAAACTGGTTGCCCATGGAATCATAACTTACCGTGCAGCCCAATGCGGTGCATGTCTGCTCAAACCAGGCGCGGACCTGCCTATCTTCATCCGACAGGGCCAGACGGCACACACCGCCTTTGTCCGTTCCACCAAAAGCTGCGGTTGTGACAAGATCATGCCACAGGGCCTGTCCATTTACTGTCAGGTCGGCGTACTGGCTCATATCCTGTCCATTCCCCGTTTCAAGCAATTGTATTTTCAGTAACCACGCGTCACATCGCACAGCAATGCGGGCTTTTCGCCCCGCGCCAGAGCGTGCACCACGTCGACCACATAACGGGCCTGTACTTCCCGCGCGGCTTCGGATGCGACATGGGGCGTTATTGTCAGACGGGGGTGATGCCACAGGGGGTCTTCCTGCGGCAGGGGTTCGGGCATGACAACATCCACCACCGCGCCAGATAATGTTCCATCATCCAGCGCCCGGAGCAAATCACTCTGCACCACGTGCCGCCCACGTCCAACATTAACAAACCCCGCCCCTGTGGGCAGGTGGCTGAGCAACGTGTAATTGATCAACCCATCGGTTGCGGGGGTTGCGGGTAAAAGATTTACCAGAACATCCAACTCAGACAGAAAGCCGGGCAGGTTATCCGCACCACTCCAGACCGTCACGCCATCCAGCTCGGCCGGGGTGCGCTTCCAGCCCGAAACGCAAAACCCGACATGGGCCAACGCCTGCGCCACATAGGCCCCAAGGTGCCCAAGCCCCATTATGCCCACTCTGGTCGTATTGGAGGTGCGACGGCTTACATTGTTGCGCCATATGCCCTGCTGCTGCTGCACAGCCCATGTTCGGGCATCCCGCAGCAGACTTATAACCGCCCACAGCACATAATCCGCCATGAGCCGGGCTGTCTGCTCCCCCCCCATCCGTACAAGTGGCACGGTGCGTGGAAAGTCCGCATGTGCAAGAAGATGGTCAACCCCCGCCCCCGTGCACACAATACCCTTCATACCCGCCAGGCGTTCCATATGCTCAGGCCTGGGGTTCCAGACCAGAGCATAATCATCCTCTCCGGCTACCCAGGCGGGGTCATACCAAGAGCACACATCCACATCGGGAGCGACTGCGGCAAACGCCAGACGCCAGCTTTCAAACGCCTTCCTGCCATCCGCGCTGATAACGATACGTACAGACATCCGCTCAGCCTCCCCTACTGGTTGCCCTTACGCAGTCAGCAAGGACTGGCGCCGCAAGGGCATGGTCATGCAATGAATGCTCCCCCCCCCACGAGAGAACTGATTCAGTTCCGGGTCAAGCACGCTCAGCCCCTCAGCCCGCAGCATGGCGTTAATGCGGGTGGAATGGCGAGGGCTTACAACCCGCTCACGCCCCAAAGCCAGCACGTTGCACCCCATGTCCCGCATGGCCTCGCGGTAGGTTACGGGCAGAATGCGAATACCCTGCTCACGGAACCACTCCAGATCAGCCTCGTCCAGCACGTCCACGGCTGCGATCGCCAGATTTTCTGCCACCATGCAAAAAATAACATCCAGATGCAGGAAATGCTCTGGAAAATGGATCATGCGGCAGGTCCATCCCGCCTCTTCAAACCAGCTGATAAACTCGGCAGCACCCTTTGTATCCGTGCGTCCGCCACTTACGCCAACCGCCAGAAGACCGGGGCGGATAATGTGAATGTCCCCCCCTTCAATCCGGCCTGCGGTGCAGGTGCGCCAGATTTCGTCTGGCGCATAGAAGGTGCGGATTTCCTTTTCTTCCCCCACCCGTTCAGGGCGGGAAAGGCTGGTTACGACCGTGCCAAAAGGCGTAGTCTGCGAACTGTCACGGGTATAAACCTCGTAGGGCATACCTTCATGCGGTGTCAGGAAATGGCAGGAAACGTCAGCCCCCTTAAGGGTTGCAACCAGTTCATCAAACTGACCGCGCAGGGCGCTCCGGTCGATGCTGCCACCACCAGCCATGGTCTGAATGGCGATGTCGTTGCTCGGAATCCATTCGTAATAATCCGGCGGGCATAAAAGAACATCTGTCAGCACACCGGTTTCGCTATCAATAAACCACCTGTTTGCAGCCATGTCTTGTCAATCCCCAAGGTATCTGTTTTCCCTCGCAGGCTATCCGAGCCTCGTTTCGGGCCCAATATGAACAGATATGAGTTTACTTTGGTTTTTTCGCAAACATAGACAAACAACGCGGAAAACCGTCATTCTCCTGCATTCTGGCGCATGCATGTTTATACATTGCGTCGGTTCTCTCTTCCCATCATATATTTTCCACGTCATAATTATTCTGGATAAAGAACGATAACGGTTTGCCAGCATAGAACAGGAGCTTTTGGCAGCACCTTCCGCCCTCTTCTTGACGCCCCATCTGACAGGAGCATTCAAACCATGACGGGAAGCAGCCATAAAACACCCGGCCCCAGAAAGAGACCACGTGGTTTTCAGGGGCATGTTTCAGAAATTGATCTGCGGCTTCTGCGTGTCTTTCACACGGTGGCGGAGCAGGGGGGCTTTAGTGCAGCCGAAATTACGCTAGGCAAAAGCAAATCCTCCATCAGTCTGGATATTTCCGCACTAGAAACCCGGCTGGGCCTGACCATCTGCCTGCGTGGGCGCAGTGGCTTTGCCCTGACGGACGAAGGGCGTGAAGTGCTGGAGGCAACCCGCAAACTTTTTGTCAGCCTTGAACACTTCCGCCAGCAGATCAACCAGACCAGCGGCATGCTTAGCGGCACGTTCAACCTGTATGTTCCAGACAACATACAGACCCATGGTGAGACGGCGCTTGTCAAAGCCATTCACACATTTACGCAAAGCCACCCCGGTGTGTTTATAAACCTGCATTCCGCCTCCACCAAGGAGGTTGAGGTCGCGGTCATGACAGGGCAGGCCACGGCTGGCATAGCCCTTTACGCACAGGGGCAGGCCCCCATGGGCTGCCGCCCGCTCGTGGCGGAGGCGTCTTTCCTTTTCTGTGGCTCCCGCCACCCTCTTTTCCATATGCCTGAAGAGGACATCACGCTTGATGTGCTGACCAGCCACAGCATGGTTAGCGTGGCAGATGCCGCCACGTCCGACAGGTGGGAGGAAATTCGCCCACTCTTTACCTACCGCGCCAAGGCCGACAAGGTGGATGCACGCGCACTCCTTATCCTTTCTGGCAGTTACATTGGCTTCCTGCCCGAAGTTTTTGCAGCCCCGCTTGTTGCGCAGGGGCTGCTGCGCCGGATTGTTTTTAACGATCTGCACCTGATCACCTGCTGTCATTTTCTGGCGCGCACGTCTCCCGAAACCAGCCTGATGGTCGAGACGTTCCGTACCCTTCTGGAAGCTTCCTATTAATGACCAGCTTTTTCTCCCATCTGCGGCTTCCCCGCAGGCTTCGTCCGGTTGCGGCCCTTGCTGTTGCGTTCACCGCAGCGGTGCTGCCTGCTTCTGCCCGGGCTGAACAGATCCCTTCGTTCGTGCAGGATGGTACATTAACCATCTGCACCAACCCCACACTGCCCCCCATGACCTTTGTAAAAGGGCAGGATGTGACACACCCGGAAGGGTTTGACATAGACGTGGCACAGGCACTGGCCACGCGCTGGCATGCGCGCCTGTCTGTGATCACCATGGACTTTACGGGGCTGTTTCCCAGTCTTTCCGCCCAACGCTGCGGTCTGGTCATGAGCGGTATTATCCGCACTCCCGCGCGGGAAAAAAGTTTTGATGCCGTTTCGTATCAGGATACGGCGCTGGTTGTTGTCGGGCGCAAGGCTACCCCCACCCTGAGCAGTATGGATGAGCTTTCGGGCAAGGATGTCGCGGTGGAATCCGGCACCAGCTACGTAACCCGGCTGGGGGTTGTGAACGATGCCCTGATTGCTGCGGGCAAGCCCCCCATGATTATCCAGCAATATCCGACTGAAGAACAGGTGGTGCAGCAGGTGCTGATCGGGCGTGTTTTTGCCTTTGTCAGTCAGGATGTCGAACTTTTCTACCGCATGCGCCAACTGAGGGATAAGCTGCATGTGCTGATTACCCCCGATATTCCCGATTACCGCCATTTTGCCATTTATATCCGCCAGAATCCGGAGGACCGGACGCTGCTGCAGAACGCCATATCGGCGCTGGACGGTGATGGTACGTTGCAAACATTCCGCACCAAATGGTCTGTGACCGATCAGTCCACAAAAGGTGGCGCAGCGGAGGCAGGGACTGGCGGGATGTTTGACTGGGGCGCATTTTTTTCCGCCCTTACGTCCATGGCATTTCTGCATGGTGCGTTCATTACACTGAGTGCGGCGCTGATTTCGCACGGTATTGCCATCATCATTTCTGTGCCGATCGCCATTGTTTTGAACAGCCCGCAAAAATCACTGCTGAAAGTGACGCTGGAAGGTTATGTGTCCCTGTTCCGGGCCGCGCCTACATTGCTCCAGCTTCTGTTTATCTGGAATGCGGTGCCGCAGTTTTTCCCTATTTTTCGGGAACAGTGGTTTACGCCTTTTCTGGCGACCATTCTGGCCTTGTCGATTAATGAATCGGCCTATCAGGTCGAAATCAACCGTGCTGCCCTGAGCGCGGTTGATCTGGGGCAGGAACTTGGTGCAAGCGCTCTGGGCCTGAGCCGGCGCGATATTTACTGGCGCGTTATTTTTCCACAGGCTTTTCGCATTGCCCTGCCGCCAACCATTAACGAATTTATCAATCTGCTAAAAATCACGTCGCTGGCGTCCGTGATTTCGTTGCAGGAGTTGCTGGCTGTGACCCAGATACAGGTAGCGCGGACATTCGCCTTTACCGAGTATTATGCCGCTGCACTGATTTACTACCTTGTCATGGTGTTCTTTTTCCTTTTCCTTCAGAAACGGGTGGAACGACGTTTTTCCTGGTCTGACCGCAAAAAGGTTGTTTCCAATGCAGCATGAAATCACAGCACCTCCCATGATCTCCGTACGGGGCATGAGCAAACTGTTTGGCAAATTCGTTGCTCTGGACCGGGTGGATTTTGACGTAAGCCGTGGTGAAAAAATTGTGGTTCTGGGGCCATCAGGATCAGGAAAATCAACCCTGATCCGCACGCTCAACCAGATTGAACCGCATGATAGCGGCATGCTCACCATTGATGGCAAGCTTATCAACGCCAAGACCGACCCCATACAACTCCGATGCATGGTGGGCATGGTGTTCCAGAACTACAACCTGTTCCCGCACCTGAGTGCTCTGGAAAACTGCATTCTTGCCCCTATGCGGGTAAAGCGCATGACCCGCATGGAAGCCACAACCCTTGCCCGCCGTTACCTTGACCTAGTTGGCATTCCTGATCAGGCTGACAAATACCCCATCCAGCTTTCCGGTGGCCAGCAGCAGCGTGTGGCCATTGCCCGCGCCCTGTGCATGCAGCCACAGGTCATGCTGTTTGACGAACCAACCGCAGCCCTAGACCCCGAAGCCATTGTGGGCGTGGTTGCCATTATGGATGAACTGGCGGAGCAGGGTATTACAACCGTTTGCGTCACCCATGAAATGGCTTTTAGCCGCCGTATTGCTGACCGTATTATTTTTATGGATCAGGGAAAAATTGTAGAAATTACCCCCCCTGAAACTTTTTTTACCTCTCCGCAAACGGATAGGGCACAGAATTTTCTCAACCAGATGCTCCGTTATTAAAATTCTACACAACACCATGCCAACAAACAAAAGTATGATTTAGTCATTTTTAAACGAATGAGCCGGCTTTTTCATTATCAAATAGAAATGAAAAAGCCGGATACCCTTGAGCCCAGGGCCGGTTCCAACTGGAATAAATCAGGAATACGGGCATGAAATCATTTTTTTTACGTCGGTCCTTCCGTCTTCTGGCCTCGGTTCCAGCGTATGTTACCTTGCCAGCTCTGCCCTGCCTGCTCTTGGCGTCCACCTCACCACTGGCAACGGCGGCAACACCTGTTGCCAGTGCGCAACCGGCTGATACAAGCCATGTTGCCCCAAGCCACAAACGCACAGGCCCCACGCCACAGCGCAAAAACACAGCCCCACGCCAGGGTGGGTCCGAGCAAGTCGAGGTCACGCAGTCCCACACGCACCGCTACCTGTCCGAGCCCACCACGGTCAATGTTATCAGCGGGCAGGAACTGCGCTCCCTCCACCTTGAAAACCCCAAGGATATTGCATCCTTTACCCCCGGTGTAACTGCTACCAACGCCGTTTCCGGCTCGGCTCCCATTTTCTCCATCCGTGGCGTTGGTCTGGATGACTATGTTGGCACCAACATGGGCGGAATTGGTATTTATCTGGATGGGGTTTTTGCCCCTTTCCCTGTGTTCTACACCGGCCAGATGCTTGATGTGGAAAGTGTTGCAACCGAAAAAGGCCCACAGGGTTTTGACATGGGGCGCAGCACAACGGGTGGCAGCATTAACATCCAGTCTGTAAAACCATCTGATAAATTTGGTGGTTATGCAGAGTGGGGATATAGCAGCTACAGCACAAACCGTGGCCGCTTTGCCATTAACACGCCCATTACCAGCAAAATTTCCAACCGTCTGGCATTCAACTATGTCAAAGGTGATGGCTGGCAGAAAGATGTCGCAACTGGTGCGCGTTATGGCTCGCAGGACATGCTTGCACTCCGCAACCTGACCAAGTTTACGGTAGATGACACATCCTCACTCCTGCTGAACATCCATTACACACGCGATAAAGGCACATCCACCTCCCCACAGGATACGGACGCGGTCTCCAATGGTGGCGTGGGCAGCAACCCCAACCCGCATGCCGTAAATGTTGGTGACACCCCCCCACAGCGTAACGAAAACGGCGGTGGCGTCTCGCTCAACTTTACCAAGATTTTTGACTTCGGCACGTTCTCGTCCACAACGGGGATTGATTTCTATCGCCGTAACGACCTGGACAACTACGATGGTCTGGGCACCGTTCCGGGTGGTGTAAGAACAAACTCACCCGATCCGAACAGCAATGTAGCAGGAGCTGGCACAAAATATGCTGACTATCGCTGGGATGATACGGCCATTGCCCAGTCGCACGACATGCACCTGCGCATGAATCTGGCCAAAATTCTCCACCTGACCGTTGGCGTTTACGAATCTTACGACAAGACAGACGGAAACTACACCAGTTACCGTCTGGATGACCCCAGCAGCATGGTCAACATTAGCAACCATTTTTCGCAGCAGAATCTATCCACCGGTGTTTATGTCAACACCGTGACCAATATTACAAAAAAGCTCGACTTTATTGCCTCTGGTCGTTTTTCTTATGACGAACGTGGCTTTAACGGCGGCTCATCCTACTCGGCCATTGACCCGAACAGTCCACGCATTGGGGGCGTATACAATGCAACGCCCAATGGCATGATCAATCATCTGAACGAGCGCCATGATTATGAACGCTTTACCGGGCGTGTCGGCCTGCGTTACCAGATTGTACCCGGAACTTACGCCTACGGCACCATTTCCAACGGCTACAAGGCTGGCAGCTACTTTGCAGCGCCTGTGCTGGCACCCGCAGCACTGGATTACGTTCGTCCCGAAAATCTGATCGCCTACGAAATCGGGATCAAATCCTCCCTGCTACATAACAAGCTTATTCTGGAAGGTTCTCTGTTTGATTACGAATACCACAATCGTCAGACACTCTTCTTCGGCACGTTCCACCCTTATGCAAACTCAAGCGTTACCAGCAACTCGTTAACCCTTGGCACCATTCCACGTGCACGCACACGTGGTGGCGAAATTTCCACAACGTTGCACAACGTTATTCCCAACCTCGACCTGCACGGATCCTTTGCCTACCTGGATGCGCAGATCAAAAGCCCGGTGGACTCGCAGCCCGGCCTGACACTTGACCCAACGATTGCTCACAACTCCCAGCTTCCGTTTGCACCCCGGTTCTCATGGAGTGCTGTTGCCCGCTACAACATCTACGTAGCCAACTACCGCACCACACTTCAGGCAAGCTACACATGGAAGGATAACATGTGGGCAGCACTGGGTGACAAAAACGCCCAGACCAGCAAGATCAGCGCACTTGGCCTGCGTATGGAAGTTGGCCCCAAAACCGACAAATGGACTGCTGCCATCTATGTTGACAACCTGCAGGACAACCATGGCTCCACCTATTCCTTTACCGGCAGCGATGGCAACCGCGCCCAGTACATTCAGACACCCCGCTGGGTCGGCTGTGACCTGCACTACAACTTCTGATACCTAACCACAAACCGGGAAAGCGATGATGAAGTTTGAACTTTTCCGTACCTTGTGGGGGGATGATCGCCGGTGGGACCTCCCACTGGCGCAAGCGCGGGCCGCCGGGTTTGGCGGCCTGGAAGCCCGCATCCCTCCAACACCCGCAGCCGCACGCGACTGTGCCGCCATTATGCACGGGGAGGGTGCTCCCTATATCGCCATCGCCATAACTGGGGGGGGCGTTGTTCCCAACCAGAGCGCCTCCGTGCACAACCATCTGGATGACCTGCGCGCCGCCGTGGACCGCGCAGTGCCTATGAACCCCCGGTTTATTACCATTTTGGGAGGGAATGACCGCTGGCCCGCCAGCCAGCAGGTGGACTTTATTGCTCAGGCACAGGAAATATGCCGTTCTGCAAATGTTTTTTGCTGTTTTGAAACCCACCGCTCCCGCATTCTGGCAACACCGTGGATCACGCTGGATGTTATTGCACAATTCCCCGATGTACTGTTCACGGCCGATATAAGCCACTGGGTTGTCTGCTGCGAACGCCTGCTGGATGACCCAGCAGATGACCTGTCCGCCTTTATTGAGCGTGTTCACCATATTCAGGCCCGCGTAGGGTACGACCAAGGGCCACAAGCCCCCCACCCAGGGGCCCCGGAATATGCACAGGCCTTACGCTTTCACCAGAATATCTGGCAGCAGATATGGCAAAGCCAACATGCACGTGGGTACACCACCACCACAATGACCCCCGAATGCGGGCCAGATGGTTATATGCATACTCTGCCATTTACCAATATGCCTGTAGCGGATCTGTGGTCACTCAACATCTGGACTGGCCAGACCGAGCGCCAGCATTTTCAACACGCCATGTCAGACTTTGGCAGCAAAAAGGAACTGGGGTAATGTCCGCTTCCACGACCAATAAAACGTTTACCCGTATTCCCGTTATCGATATCAGCGGCCTGTACAGCCCCGATATTGCCCAACGCCAGGCTGTTGCGGAAAAACTGGGCGATGCTGCACGCAATGTCGGTTTTCTCTTTATTTCCGGGCATACTGTTCCAGAGAACCTGATCGAGGGTG
Source organism: Acetobacter sp. (assembly GCA_047719095.1). GTDB lineage: Bacteria > Pseudomonadota > Alphaproteobacteria > Acetobacterales > Acetobacteraceae > Acetobacter. The sequence goes on along the minus strand of JBDNSL010000022.1, from coordinate 6,825 downwards.
TGCGCAAGGCAGCCCATGACTTTTTTGCCCAGACCTTTGAAAAGAAGATGGAATACTACATTGGCACATCCGCCACCCACAAAGGCTTTGTGCCCGAAGGGGAGGAAGTGTATTCCGCCGGACGCCCCGACCACAAGGAAGCGTTTGATATTGGCTACGAAGTTCCGGCCAACCATCCGCTGGTGCAGGCGGGCACCCCACTGCTAGGCCCCAACAACTGGCCTGACCTGCCCGGTTTTCGCGCCGCGGCAGAAGCCTATTACCGTGCGGTTTTTGATCTGGGCCGTACACTCTTCCGCGGTTTTGCGCTGGCTTTGGGGTTGAATGAAAACTACTTTGATTCCGTAGCTAACTTTCCGCCCTCCAAACTGCGCATGATCCATTATCCCTATGATGCCAACGCACAGGATGCTCCAGGCATTGGCGCCCATACGGACTATGAATGTTTTACAATCCTACTGGCGGACAAACCGGGTCTGGAAGTTATGAACGGTCATGGGGACTGGATTGACGCCCCCCCGGTCCCCGGTGCCTTTGTGGTAAATATTGGCGACATGCTTGAAGTCATGACCGCTGGCCAATTTGTGGCCACGGCACACAGAGTACGCAAAGTGGCTGAGGAACGATACTCTTTTCCGCTCTTCTACGCCTGTGACTACCACACCCAGATCCGCCCCCTGCCTGCTTTTGCCAAGGGTGATGAAGCATCCTATGAAACCATAACCATTGGCGAGCACATGTGGGCGCAGGCCTTGCAGACATACCAGTATCTGGTGCGCAAGGTAGAAAAGGGCGACCTCAGCCTTCCAGAAGGGGCGCGCAAGACCGCAACTTTTGGACATTTTAAACGCGTTGCCTCAGCCTGAACCAACTTTTTGAATTTAAGGACACCACAACAATGACAGAACAGCAGACAGAGCAGGACCTGCGCGAAGATCTGGCCGCCGCATATCGGCTTATGGCGCATTTTAACATGACGGATATGGTTTATACTCACCTTTCCGTCCGCCTGCCCGGTGGCGGGCACCGCTATCTGGTCAACCCATACGGGCTTCTGTTTGAAGAAATTACAGCCAGCAGCCTGGTTATTGTGGATGCAGACGGCATTCCGCAGCAAAAAACAAGCTGGAACATTAATCCCGCCGGGTTTGTTATCCATTCCGCCATCCATGCCAATCGGCCAGATGCAGCCTGCGTCATGCACACCCACACCGTGGCAGGCATGGTTATTGCCGCACAGGACAAGGGACTTCTGCCACTTAACCAGATCAATATCGAATTTTATGGTGCAGTTGCCTTCCATGCCTATGAAGGCATTGCCGCAGACGACAATCTGAGCGAGCGTGAACGTCTTGTGCGTGACCTTGGCACGCGCAACGCCATTATTTTGCAAAACCACGGCCTGCTCACCGTTGGCAGCACTGTGGCTCAGGCTTTTTACCGCATGTACTACATGGAACAGGCCTGCAAAATTCAGATTGCGGCCCAGTCAACCGGGGTGCCGCTGCACATTCCATCGGAAGACAAACTGCTACGCACCAAAAGCCAGTTTGATACCGACCCCGACCAAGGGCAGATGATCTGGAAAGCCCTGCGCCGCAAACTTGACCGCGAACAGCCTGATTACAAAAACTGACTGCATTCTTCAGGCATGGATTACACAAGGGGGGGCATGAATGCCCTCCCTTGTACCCCTCCAACGGCACAGCAGGAACAGGCGAAAATTTTCCGCCAAGAGTAATCCGGCCTGCCCCAGCCCCTTTACTCCGCACAACACAACATTTTACACTCAGAGCCTCCCAAACTGACCGTTTTATCCGCAACGGTTAACGTGCACTCAGCCTCCCCCCTTATACCAAGGGCTCCATCCGCCAGTTGAAACACGATTAGGAATACGCAGCTTGAAACGTAGAGACCTGTTTGCGGCCTCTGTGGCAGCCGGACTAGTCGGTGCTGCACGCCGTGGCTGGGCCACAACGCCCCAAGCCGCCGCAGCCCTTGGGCGCACGGCCCAGCACGGCACCATCCCCCGCCTTGTACCCATTCGCGCCCATGCAGACCAGATTATGGATATAAAGGTCTGCCTGCGCCCGTTCCGCTCCGCTGGCCCCCGCATGGACGTAGAGCATGTGGCTGGTAAAACCGTTGTGCACAATTACGGCCACGGGGGTAGTGGCTGGTCGCTCTCCTGGGGGGCGGCCCATATTGCGGTCGGGCACGCAGCCGCAACGCTTGAGCGCAGGGTGGCCGTTATTGGCTGCGGCATTATCGGCCTGACATCCGCCCTGACCGCCCTGCGCGCAGGGCTGGATGTCACCATTTACACCCGTGACCTACTGCCCCACACACGCTCCGTGCGCGCCAACGGCAGTTGGACCCCGGATTCCCGCATTGCCCTGACCCGGCAGGCCGGCCCGGACTTTGCCAGAACATGGGAGCAGATGGCCCGCTACTCCTGGCAGACCTACAGGGATTACCTTGGCCTGCCCGGCAACCCGATCGACTTCAGGGATAACTATACCCTGTCCGACACACCGCTGGATGCGGCGGACCATGCCCCCATGGATGCAGCCAAAGGTGCCTTTGCCACCACGAGCGCTCCCCAGAGCAGTGCGGAATTTGCCGAATACGCCAGCCGGATAAGCGATATTATTCCCGCGCCCGAACTGCTGGCCGGGGCGGACAACCCATTCCCCGTAGGGTATGCGCAGCGCACCCCGCTCATGATCTACAATTTTGGCGCATACGGGCATCTTTTGCTGGAGGAGTTCCATCAGGCTGGTGGCCGCATTGTAATCCGCGAGTTCCATAGCCCGGCCGATCTGGCGGACCTGCCCGAGCGTGTGGTCATCAACTGCCCCGGCTATGCCGCGCGGGACTGGTGGAATGACAAATCCCTCATTCCCATCCGGGGCCAGACAAGCTGGCTCCCTCCCCAGCCCGATGCCTCCTATGCCCTTGAATACAAAGGGGCTGCCATGATCTCCAAATCAGATGGCGTGATGATTCAGGGGTATGACATGTATGGGCTTGGCGAGATGGACGGCGTAGGCAACAGCTTTGAACATGCCGACCGCGCGGAGGCAGAAAAAGCCATTGGCATTATTGGTGATCTTTTTACCCGCTTTCAGCCACGTGATGGATAAAGACGGTACCATGACCTTTTCCTTCTCCCATTTTTCATCTCTGCGCATGGCCCTTATGGCCTGTGCGCTGGCATACCTTGCTCCGGCAGGGGCGGCATGGGCCAGCCCGCAAGACAGCGCCCCTGCGAGCAACCGGAATGGCAATGGCCACCCTGTATCATTTTCTGCGGAGCAGGTGGCCCATGGCGCACAGATCTATGCTGGAGTCTGCGCCATATGCCATGGCGCAGACCTTGAGGGCGGGCATGATGTGCCAGACCTGAGTACTTATTTTACCGCACACTGGGCCAATACCCCGCTGGACCAGTTGGCCCGCTACATATCGCGCGCCATGCCCCTTATGGCTCCGGGCACCTTGCCCCCGCAGGACACGGCAGCCCTTGTTGCCTTCCTCTTGCACAACAATGGCGTAACCTCGGCCACCAATGCCCCCCTCCCCATGGAAGAAGACCGACTGGCCAAAATCCGCTTTCCCGCACCGCCTCGGCCTTAAACAAACCCCTCAGCCGCCACAGGCATTGATACAGCCAACACGGTGCCTATGGTGCGCTTTGCCATACAGTTACCCGGCGGCTCTGCTTTACAGTTCTCTGGCAATAAATTTGCAGGGAGGAATCCTACATTTACGAAAATACGACTCCCCCGGCACGCCGGATGGAGCCTTGTTCTCTAGCATCAGATTCCCTACCCTCAAGCACAGGAATGTCCAAATTTAAAACACATTACATTGCATTTATATTGTGCGTTATTACATCATACTCTTTGAAAAATAGGCCTCCAGCCCTTCCAAAACCGTCCCTTGTGCAAACCGTAAAATATGCCCCCCAACTAGACATAAAACTGTCACTTTACTCTCCATAACAACTGATCTTATCTTTATAAATCATTCTTTTTTAACAAAAAATTGACCAATGACCCTGCCGCAAAAATTCGATCAGCTCTGCATGGGTTCCCTCGCGCAAGACGGGTTCAGACTCTGTCCAACAGAATCTGGAAGCGCGGTTATGGATATTTTTAAAAATCATCCAGATACCCATCATATTTGCATTATCAATTCCAAAAACATGCCCATTGGAGTTGTGGAAAGGCAAAAGTTTCTTTCCCTCATGTCCAGCCCGTTTTCCTACGCTCTGTATCATAAACGGCCTGTTACACTGCTCATGGACGATAACCCCTTAACAGTGGAAGCCAGAATTCCCATTCTGGATTTTACAAAAGAGATTCTGAACAATAAAATCTCTGATATTAACAAATCTTTTATAATTACCGACAACCGGCTCTATGTTGGCACCGCCACCCCGTTTGACCTGATGCGGATGTCCTACCTCCATAGCAACCGTATTTCCGATACACTGCAAACCAGAACCCAAACACTCCACGAAACACTGAATAAAATTCAGACCGCCACACATTCGATCAACACGGAATCGCGCAATCTCAAGGACGAGTCTGAAAATCTTTCAGAGCGCAACAGCACTCAAAACAGGCATTTGCTGGAATCGGACCAGAGAATAAAATCCACCATTCAAAAAACTGAAGACCAGAACATAAAAATGGAGCAATCCAGAAATTATGTTCAGCATGCTTCCAAAAATATTCGCCAATCCTGCATAAAAATTAACGACACCATAGAAAAATTCAAAAAAATATCGGAAGCGTCCGAAGATATTGGGAAAATTCTCAATATCATGAAAAGTATTTCCTCCCAGATCAACATTCTGGGCATCAACGCTACCATAGAAGCCGCCAAAGCGGGCAGTTACAGTGGCGGGTTTGGCGTTGTTGCGCAGGAAATACGCAATCTGTCCCGCATGACATCGGATTCACTGGCCCGCACAAAAAAGCTTATTGCCTACTCGCAGGATGCCATAAACACCTGCTCGGACTCCATGAACGATAATTCCCAGACATTGGCGGGCATTATTCATCATGTTGAAAAAATCAGCCAGTCATTCAAAGAATTTGAAGAAACAGCAATTGCCCAGAAAGAGGAAATTCACCAACTCCACCAGATCATGCAAAAACTGAACGTCTCAACCGCCAAAAATAACGAGACTGTTCATAACACCAATGCCATTTGCGATAATCTGTTCATCAATGTTTCAGAACTTGCGCAGATCACCAGCAACATGCACTGCCTGCCCACACATTATAACCTGCAATAAAAAAACCCCTCCATTTTTCATGGAGGGGTTTGATCAGTGCTTGAACCACCTGAACCTGACAGGTAGTTTCAGGCCACCTTTTCAACCTTTTGCGTGGCAGGCTCGGGGATAATCCCCTCCTCACGCAGCAGTTGGGCCAGAGCGCGCACCATATCGTCCATCATCTCATCCGTATGGAAGGGGCCGGGTGTCAGGCGCAGACGCTCGGTGCCTTCGGGCACGGTGGGGTAGTTGATGGGTGTTGCATAATGCCCAAACTCCACAAGAAGGCGGCGGCAGATACGCTTGCAGCGTTCGGCCTCCCCAATGGGGATAGGCACAATGTGGCTTGGCGTCATGGTAAAGGGCACGCCCGCAGCCCGCAGGCGCTGGCGCATGGTGTGTACGCGCTCAAACAGGGCTTCACGCCGCCAGTTTTCCGCCCGCACCTTGCGCACGCTGGCCAGAGCAGCCCCCACCACGGATGGTGGCAGGGCCGTGGTGAAAATAAACCCCGATGCAGTGGAGCGCAAAAAATCCACAATCTCGGCCGAAGCGGTAATGTAGCCACCATGCACGCCAAACCCTTTGGCCAGCGTACCTTCAATAATATCTACCTGATCGGCCACACCATCGCGCTGCGACACACCGCCACCTTCTAGCCCATACAGCCCCACGGCATGCACTTCGTCCAGATAGGTCAGGGCGTTGTATTTTCTGGCCAGAGCACAGATTGCGCCAATGTCGGACATGTCTCCATCCATGGAGTACACGCTCTCAAACGCGATCAGCTTGGGGGCGTCTGCGGGGGCTGCGGCCAGCTTTGCCTCGAGGTCCTGCAGGTCATTATGTTCAAAAATAACCGTCTGGGACCCGCGTGCGCCCTTAATGCCCGCAATCATGGAGGCATGGTTCAGCCGGTCGGAAAAGCAGATCCAGCCGGGCATGGACATAAGAATGGTCTGCAGGCTGGCCTGATTGGACACATACCCTGAAATAAAGAGCAGTCCGGCTTCCTTGCCGTGCAGGGCGGCCAGTTCGGCTTCGAGCTGGTTATGGAGCGGGCTGGTGCCCGCAATGTTGCGCGTGCCCCCCGCACCTGCACCATGCTCGCGAATGGCGGCAATGGCGGCATCCTGCACTTCGGGCACAACGCCCATGCCCAGATAGTCGTTGGTGGACCAGACGATAACCTCACGCCCTTCGGGCATGTTGGCCACGTATTCCTCATACAGGGGAAAGCGTTCTGCCTGACGCGCCAGTGGCGTAAAGGTTCGGTAACGCCCCTGCTGCTTGATCCGCCCCAGCGCTTCCTCACAGTGTTCGTAAAATGGATGCCGGGCGTTCTTGATCGCTCCCACGCTTGCTTTCTCCTCGCTTCTCGTCAGAAACGGTCGGGGCATGGGCTTACCCATCGGCCGTCTGGCCTTTTGTCTTCTTAACAGTGTGTGTTTCGGTTACGTAACCTACCGCACATACACCCGTACGGTTGGCTTCGTCACCGACGAATCCGGCATAGCGGACATTTCCACCTG